>JAPHTE010000049.1 GCA_026196445.1 Lysobacterales bacterium | reverse complement strand
GGCGCTACGGTCTGAAATATCGCCAGGCATTGAGAACAGTACAAAGGACAGGTGTTCCTGGTCGCACCCGGTGCGGGTCATGGCAATGATTTTGCCGGCCAGGTCGAGCCCGGCCTGTGGACCCATGCCGCCAAGGATACCCACCAGTGGTTTCTGATCACTCATAAGCGTAACCCTTCATGCGGGTCTTGGATGAAAGTCGTGCTTGTCTGATCCAGGCATTCTGTTTTCCTGTAGCCGCTACCCGGCATGATACCAATAGACATGTTGCATGTATTGCTGCTCGTGATATGCAGCCAGGCGCTGTACAAACCTGATTGAATAACAGATTCACATGTGATATATCAGAAATATATCTAATAACCGGATCCTGTGAAAAATACGATAACTCATTCACCGTCGCGGCAAAGCCTGGCCGATAAGGCCTACCGTTTGCTGGCGGAACAGATCGTCACACTGCAGCTTCAGCCCGGCCAATTGCTGATCGAGAAAGAACTGATCGAAATGACGGGGATCGGCAGGACGCCGGTTCGTGAAGCGATCCAGCGCCTGGCGGCGGCGGGTCTGTTACAGGTGCTGCCGCGCAAGGGGCTGATGGTTACAGTATTGAGTCGCTCGGGGTTGATGATGATGCTCGAGGCACGCAAGGTGCTGGAACGCCTGATGGTAGTCAAGGCGGCCGAGCGGGCCACACCCGATCAGCGCCGGGCGTTGCAAACCATGGCTGCACATATTACTGCCCTGGGCGATGACCTCGGGGGATTCCAGCGGCTGGATACCCGTCTATATGAAGTGCTGGGGCTGGCCTGCAAAAACTCTTACCTGGTCGGGGCGCTTGCGCCGATACGCGGTCAGTGCCGGAGGTTATGGCACTTGCAGAACAATGCAGTGGATCATTCAAGAGTCACGTATTTACACGGCGCCCTGACCACCATGGTGGCCGAGGGCGACGGTGCTGGCGCAATCCGGGCCCTGGATGGGATCATTGCGATACTCGAAGAGTTGATCAACCATCTGGATATATTGGGCTAATATGACACAGGCGCCGAGCCGTCCATTGACCTGACGGGATTTCACATCAACCGTTTCAAGAAATGAGGTTTTAAATGAACAGACCAGTCACGGGTTTATTAATCGTCCTGCTGTCGTGCAGCGTTTACGGCGGCGAGGACAGCGAGATGTTCCAGGCCCTGTTGGACCGGGAATGGAACTTCAGGATCCACGAGTACCCGTCGCTGGCCCGCGACAACGGCATAGAGGGGTATGCGGACCGGATCGCACACGTCAGTGAAAAAGACGAACTGCGGCGTTACGAATTCTGGAAGCAGGTCAGGCTCGAACTCGACGCCATATCCTGCCAGCGCCTGGAGCGCGAGGAATGCATCAATTACCGCATGTTCGAGCGCCAGATACACCAGTTCCTGGCGGATTATGAAACCCGCGCTTACCTGATCCCGTTCACCAGCGACTGGAGTTTTTACATGTCGTGGAACCGCTGGGGCGAGGAAACTGATTTCAATGACAGCGGTGATTACCAGGACTACCTGTCGCGGCTGCAGCAATTGCCGATCGTGATGGACGAGTACATCGACCTGATGCGCAAAGGGCTCAAAACGGGTATGACCCAACCCCGCGTGATCCTAGATGGCAGGGAAGTGCCGATACGCAAACAGCTGGTTGAGAACCCCGAACGGAGCGCTTTTTACAAGCCGTTCCTGGCGCTGCCTGATGATCTGCCCAAGGAAACACGCCAGGCCCTGCTCAAAAAGGCGCAGAGCGTGGTTATGCACGACGTGGTGCCAGCTTACCAGCGATTGCTGGATTTTTTCCTGGATGAGTACGTCAGCGGCGCACGCACCACGCTGGGGGCCAGTGAATTACCCAATGGGGAGCGTTTTTACAAAGAGCAGATCTACCGTTACGCAACCCTGGACATGAGCGCGGAGGAAATCCACCAGCTCGGTTTAAGTGAAGTTGCCCGTATCCGCACCGAGATGGATGCGATCATCAAGGAATTGGAGTTTACAGGCAGTTTTGCCGATTTTATCCAGTTCCTGCGCACCGACGGGCAGTTTTACGCGAAAACGCCACACGACTTGCTGGCCGAGGCGTCTTACTTCGCCAAGAAGATCGATGGCCGTCTGCCGCAGATGTTTGGTCACTTGCCACGTCAACCTTATGGCGTTGGGCCAGTGCCTGACAACCTGGCGCCGTTTTTTACCGGTGGACGTTATGTCGATGCGCCGTTGACGGCACGCCGCGGCGGTTATTACTGGGTCAATACCTACCAACTGGAAAGCCGCACCTTGTATACCCTGCCGGCACTGACCCTTCACGAGGCCGTGCCTGGTCATCATCTACAGATTGCATTGGCGCTGGAGCAGGGTGAACAGCCTGATTTCAGACGTAACGACTATATCTCCGCTTTTGGTGAAGGCTGGGCGCTGTACGCGGAGAAACTGGGCGTTGAAATGGGTATCTACGAAACACCCTATCAGCATTTCGGACGCCTGACTTACGAGATGTGGCGGGCTTGCCGGCTGGTCATCGATACCGGCATCCACACCAAGGGCTGGGCTCGCAAGCAGGCTCAGGATTACCTGGCCAGCAACACCGCACTGTCCCTGCACGAGGTCACCACCGAGATCGACCGCTATATTTCCTGGCCGGCGCAGGCATTGAGTTACAAGCTTGGTGAATACACGATCTGGCAGTTACGTCGCGATGCCGAACAACGTCTGGGTACTGATTTCGACCTCAGGGCCTTCCACGATTTCATCCTGGCGCTGGGTTCGGTGCCATTGGAAGTATTGAAAGACGAGGTCAGGCGATGGGTGCGCGTCCAGGAAGTGTCCGGCGGTTAGCTCCAGGAATTCGCTGATTGCTCAAAGTTGGCCCGGCACGGCTTGATAATGCAGAAACGCTGACCGGTCGGGGCCTCCATGACCACCCAACTGTGGACCTTTGAAATGGTTTTTGCGCCGAGTTGTGTCAGTCTTGCGACCTCGGCCTCGATATCATCGGTTTCGATATCCACGTGTACACGGCTGGGGTGATCGACTTTTTGCACCTCGATTTCCAGATCACCGGGAGGCGTTTCCAGGCGGCGGTATTTTGATTCATCGGACCTGGGGTCGCTGACGGCCTCAAAACCCAGTGCGGCGGACCAGAACGCCGCTGCTTTATCCAGGTCAGCGTCCTGGCAATCGATGATCAATCCAGCCAGTTGGCTCTTGTGCATTTCGGTTCCTCAATTGCTATTCCGGCAGGACCGCCTGTGCCAGGTTGTTGGTATCGGTGCCAAACCACAGGCTGTTGCGGTCGGGGTCGTACACCATGTGACGCACGGCGCCACCACCACTGGGTATCGGGGTGACGCTGAAGAATGTGCCAAACAGGGGATCGAAACCCACCAGCAGGTTTGGCTGCGGCCAGGTCTCGACAAACCAGATACGGCCCAGGTTGTCGGCGGCCATGGCGTATGGTCCGGCCTGTTCGCTGGGTGTTTTCCACTCATTGAATTCACCACTTTCCGGTTCATATCGCCCGATGAAACCCTGGGCGTAATCGGTATACCAGACCGCGTCGTCGTGCGTGACAGCCAGCCTGCGTAACCGGGCGTTGTCACGCGGCAAGCTAATGGTGGTCAATTCCAAAGTCCGTGGGTTGATAGTAGCCAGCGCGTTGCTACCCAGTAGCGCCACCCATGGATGGCCCCTGGAATCCATCTTGATGCCGTAAGGACGGGCGCGTTCAGTGGACATCTTTACCAGGTCAACATGGCCGCTGTTCTTTTGCAGACGTCCTACCATGTTGCTCCACTGCAACGTGAACCAGATTTCGTCACGACCGGAGAATACCAGCGTGTGCGGATCCCGGGCGGTATCATCCGGCATCGTATAGCGGGTCAATTCCCCGGTGACGTAGTTCATTTTGCCAATGAAAGCCTGGCGGTTTCCGGCGATCCAGATCGCGCCGTCCCAGTCGATG
>JAPHTE010000290.1 GCA_026196445.1 Lysobacterales bacterium | reverse complement strand
CCGCGGAGCGCGACATCGATGCCGTAGGCGACCTTGCGCCCCATCGCGATGGCGTCGATGACCGTCCATCCCTGGCCCGTGATATCGCCCGCGGCGAACACGCGTGGATCCCGCGTCACACCCGTGTCCGGGTCGACCTGGAGCGCGCCCCAGCTGTCGGCGCCGAGCGCGAGGTCGTTCTCCAACGCGGCCTTGTCCTGTGTCTGGCCGATCGCGGCGATGACGTGATCGCAGTCGATGACGAACTCGCTGTCGGCGATGGCCACGGGGCGGCGACGACCCGTGGCGTCCGGTTCGCCCAGATCATTCTTCACGCACCTGATCCCGACAACCTTGCCGCTTTCACTGACAACGGCGACCGGCTGGGTGAGGTACTGGATCTCGATGCCTTCAGCAAGCGTCTCACGCAGCTCCAGCTTATCCATGGGCATCTCCGCCTCGCTGCGGCGGTAGACGATTGTCGAGGTCTCGGCCCCGAGGCGCATCGCGACGCGGGCGGCATCGGAAGCCGCATCGCCGCCGCCGATGACGACGACGCGCTGGCCACAAGCCGTCCGGCCGTCGATGTTTACATCGTGCAGGAAGTCGAGGGCTTCCTCTACGCCGTGAGTCTCGTCCTGGCCCTCCAGGCCGAGGTTGATACCGTCGTGTGCGCCGATGGCTATGCAGACGGACTCGAAGCCATCGTTCTCGAGCAGTGACTTCACCGTGAAATCCTGTCCAAGCGCCTTCCTGCCGGCGAAGGTGATGCCGGTGGACAGCACGCCCCCGATTTCCTCTCGCACGAGTTCACGCGGCATGCGGTGAGCAGGCAGACCGGTGATGAGCATGCCGCCGGGGATGGCCTCGCGATCGAAGACTGTGACGTCGAAGCCGCGCTGGTTGAGGTCGTGCGCGGCCGTGATGCCGCCGGGGCCGGCGCCGATCACGGCTATGCGCTTGCCGTTGGCCTTACGGGCCTCGGCCGCCGCATCGCGGAGCGTGGCGAGATAGGCTTCGAACTCCTCTTTCGTCTCCTGTTCGGCGACGAAGCGCTTCACGCCATTGATGGAGACTGGCTCGTCGTAGTCAGACCTAACGCAGTTACCTTCGCAAGGCCGATGGCAGATGCGACCCAGGATCCGCGGCAGTGGGACCGACTCGCGAATGAGGGCCAGCGCTTCCTTGTAGTGCCCGGCACGGGCAAGGGCCATGTAGCCCGTCACGCAGATATTCGCGGGACAGGTGTGTGTGCAAGGTGCCTCGGCATGCTTGCGCGCCTGCCCTTCGGCCGGGTGTTCATATTGATCGACATCGCTGTTCAGCAGCTTGATGCGACCGCGGCTGATCTCATCGGTCTTGATGGTCGGCACACCACAGCCGTCGTGGTCCTCGAACTTCCCACAGAACTTACACTTGTCCTGATCGACCGCGTAGACGAGGCCGTAGCCCTTCTCGTGCTTGATGCGCCGGTTGAAGAGCGGGCACCCGTGGCGGGCGATGATCACGCGCACGCCGCTGCGGTGGTACGCGTCCTCGAACGTCCGGATCATGGTCTTCACGTCCTCGGGGTCGACCACGTGCAGGTCGGTGACGCCGAGGCCCTTGACGACCAGCTCGAGATCCACCGGGTTCTGCTTCTCCGGCAGGAGATCGCTGGCGGGCAGCGGCTGGTGGCCGGTCATTGCCGTCGTCGAGTTGTCGAGGATGACGAGTAGCAGGTTGTGCTTGTTGTGGACCGCGTTGACGAGGCCTGTCAGGCCGGAGTGGAAGAACGTCGAGTCGCCGATGAACGCAACATGCTTCTGGGCATTGTTGATCGACGCCCCGCATGCCTGCGTGACCGAGGAGCCCATGCACAGGAAGGAGTCGGTCGTTTCCAGCGGCGGGAGCACACCGAGCGTGTAGCAACCGATGTCAGAGGCGTAGTAGGTATCCTTGCCGTCCGCGACGGTCTTCACCGCGTGATACGTCGTGCGGTGCGTGCAGCCCGCGCAGAGCATGGGCGGCCGCCCTGGCAGATCGGGGATCTCCGGCCGTGGCGGTGCTTCAACTGCAATGTCAAAGACTTTCGCGAAGGCCGGGCGGATACGATCGCCGCTGAGTTCGTACATGCGCGGAATCAGGTCATCACCCTTGCCGACGATCGGCTTCGTGATACCCAGCTCCTGGGCGATGGCCTTGACCTCGGTCTCAAGGTACGGTTCGAGCTCCTCGACGACGAGGATGCGCTCGCAGTCCTGCAATACCGCCTCGATGAGGTGACGGGGCAGGGGGTGAACTGTTGTCACCTTGAGCACCTGCACCTGGTCTTTGAGATTTAGCTCGTTGACGACTTCCTTGACGTAGCAATACGCCACACCGGAGGTGATAATGCCAACCTTGCCGGTGCCCTCGACGCGATCGACGCCGAGCCTCCTGATCGCCTCAAAGGCTTCCCCCTGCTTGCGGAGCAGGATCGGCCGTAGCCCGCGCGCCACGAGCGGCACGGGGACCCAGCGCATGAAGTTCTTCTCGAAGTGCCCCTCAAAACGTCGTGGCTTGAGCTCGGTAAACGTGCAGACGCCGCGGCTGTGATTCACGCGCGTCGTGGTGCGCAGGAGCACGGGCAACTCGAGTTGTTCGGAGAGCTCGAAGGCCACCCGCGTCAATTCGTGCGCCTCGGTGGGATCGCTCGGCTCGAACATTGGCAGCAGCGAGAGCTTCGAGTAGAAGCGGTTGTCCTGCTCGTTCTGCGACGAGTGCATCGATGGATCGTCAGCGGTGATGATCACCATGCCTGCCTTTACACCCGTGTAACACAGCGTGTTGAGCGGGTCGGCCGCGACGTTGAGGCCCACGTGCTTCATGGAACAGATCGCGCGCATGCCTGCGATTGCCGCCCCGGCCGCGACTTCCAGTGCGACCTTCTCGTTCGTGGAGTATTCGAAGTACAGGTCGGATGCCTGGGAGAGCCGATAGAACGTGTCGGCGATCTCCGAGGAGGGTGTGCCGGGGTAGGCGGTGGCGACCTCGACGCCTGATTCGATGGCGCCACGGACAATGCCCTCGTTACCGAGCAGCAGGGACTTGTTTCCGGGCCTGTCTTCCAGCAGAAGTCTCATGGGCAGTCGGTTTTTCTGGGGTGTGGGTGCAACTGCCGCGCTCCCTCGCAGCAGTCACTTTCCACCAGATCATCAATGGCCCGCGAAAGCCGGGTCAGGCAGGCGATGCGCGGGCGGTCCAGGCTGGTGGCGACAATATTCTGTGTGTGGTCGAGATGGTCGATGGACGTGAGGTTTACCATGTGCCCTTCCCGATATGTGAACACCTGTCAGAAATTATATACCTTTATCAAGAGTATATAATTGCGATTAAATCATTCAGATGTGATAATATAGAAATATAATTCCACTCTAATTTAAATAACAGTGACTAAATTGCTATGAAATTCGGAAAAGCCGATATTGCGATCCTCGAGGCGCTGCAAGAAGACGGCCGTTTGTCCAACCGCGATCTGGCCAAGAAGGTGTCGTTGTCACCTTCGCCAAGCTGGCGCCGCCTGCGCGCCCTTGAGGAAGCGGGAGTGATCAGCCATTACGCCGCAGTAGTCGATCGTCAGAAGGTGGGTTTGTCCATCATGGGTTTTGCGCACGTGATCCTGCACGACCACCGCGAGGAGAACGTCCGCAAGTTCGATCGCGCCATCATGGTCGCGCCACAGGTGCTCGAGTGCCACGCGACCAGCGGTGAGCACGACTACATGCTCAAGGTGGTGGCGCCGGACATGGCTGCATACCAGGATTTCCTCTCCGGGTACCTCTTGAAAATCGGCGTGGTGCGCACGGTCAATACCAGCTTCGTGTTGAAGCAGCAGAAAAACACCACGGCGCTGCCACTAGAGCAAGTCAAGTAGAAGCGGCCTCTGGCCGCGATTCAAGTTTCTTCAATAGCCCGGTGTTTTGCCGTTGTGTGCGACGGGCCCCGCAGCCCTCGGCAGCTGATGTAACGCCGCCGAGTGATCCCGCGCTGAAGTGCTCTGCCTCCAAAGGTGATGATGTGGTGCGGGCTACCCTCACCTTCGAGCCGTCTTAACGGGGCCGGCCGACAAGACATCCTGTCTTGGGCGGCCTGAAATGTGCGTCCTGCACATTTCTCCCCTAACGTCTCGCAGGTTTCGGTGCGGGACGCAAATGTCGCCCCCACCGGCAAAACACCGGGCTTCATCGACAATCTTGTAGTCGCGAACGATGAAATTGGTCGTGATTTCTTTTGGGCTAAAGCTGGGCTTTTCGAGCTGTGTCGGCGTGTTCCTTACCGGGGCCTTCATTTGTCGGGAACAAATGAAGAGCGCCCATGGACGGCTCGAGCGTGCCCCGGGAAGGAACACCCGGCACAGCCAGGGGAACATTTTGGCGCTCTGATTGATATCGCGGTTGGGGTGCTATTTGCTGAACAGCGACTTCAGTTTGCCCATCAGACCTCTGCCGGCCGATTCTTCGGTTTTGCTGGTACAGCACTCCGGCAGGGTGAAGAACTGCAAGTCCCCCAGCATGCCCTCGAGGTCCTTTTCCATCAACGGGCCTTGCATACGCAGTTTTTCCGCCAGTTGCCTGGCCTCGTCGAGGTAGCGCTGGTAGTGTGCGTTGCGCGTGTCGTGCGGCATCGGTGGCTCCCGCTCATTGCTGGCCGACAACGCGGCCTCCAGCGAGAAACGTTGCAGGCAGGTGGTGTCATCCTTCATGTGCCAGGAGCCGTCGTGCATGTCAAAAGCGTACAAGCGCAGGAATTCACCCCCATGCTTCGCGATGAAGTCAACGGCGTCGAGCAGGAAATTGACTTCCAGGTCGTCCATCACGTAATGCATGCTGATCCGGACCCAGCCGGGCTTGATTCCCGAGTAACCTTCGATTACGCAGACCCGGTATTCCTCGGAGGTTTCCTCATCGATGTCCAGCAGGCGGTGGCCATAGGGGCCGGCGCAGGAGCAACCGGCGCGTGACTGGATGCCGAACAGGTCGTTCAGCAACGTGGTGACAAACTTGGGGTGCAGGTAGCGCCTGTTGTCCCCGCT
>JAPHTE010000198.1 GCA_026196445.1 Lysobacterales bacterium | reverse complement strand
GGTGAAAAAAACCGGATCGAACCCGTGAGGCAAACCAGTGCCGGGCAACTGGCCAAGCGGATCAGCCCGGTGGTGAGTCCATCGCACGACACCAACAGGCGTAGCAGCAAGAAGGTAATGGCTGAGAAAAACCGGATCGAACCCGTGAGGCAAACCAGTGCCGGGCAACTGGCCAAGCGGATCAGCCCGGTGGTCAGTCCATCGCGCAATACCAGCACACGTAGCGCCAGGAAGGTAACGGTTGAGAAGAACCGGATAGAGCCCGTGAGGCGGTCGAGTAGCAGGCAGTCCTCAGCTCACACGATTCGCCCGGCACCCGGCATAGCCTCGAGCCAGACACCGGACCGTGCAAGCACAAAGAGACAACGGAGCACCGCACCCATACATTCATCATCCCGTACACGCACCGGGCAAGTCGCTGCCCGCACACCGAAGGTGGTCACCCCTCCTGCACGCGCTCGAGTGTCAGGTGGCAATAACTCCGCACCCAGGGTGCAGCGGCCGGTTGCAACAGCTCCCAGACAGCAAAACAGCCAGCAAAAGAGCAGTGCCCGGAAGTCCTCGCCGAAACCTGGCAAGAGCAAGCACCGCGATCGTAAGTAGGGCCTGCTGACCGGGGTCAGGATCGATCCTTTTGGGCTGATTCTTGTTAGAATCAGCCCTTTCCTGCAAACCGGACAAGGGAACATTCCTGCGTGGACAAACAACGATTCGAACAACTGGCTTCAGAAGGTTACAACCGCATTCCGGTTTTCCGTTCCGTACTGGCTGATCTCGATACGCCGCTTTCGGTTTACCTGAAACTGGCCGCCGGCGCAGATTCCTTCATGTTCGAATCGGTCGAAGGCGGCGAAACCTGGGGTCGCTACTCGATTATCGGTCTGCCCTGCAAACGGCGTTACACGGTGCGCGGCCGGCAATTGTGCATTACCGAGCACGGCCGCACGGTGGTCGAGGAAACCGTTTCCGACCCGCTGGCGCGTATTGCGCAACTGCAGAAAGAGTTCAAGGTACCGAAACTGGACGAACTGCCGTTGTTCAGTGGCGGGCTGGTCGGCTATTTCGGTTACGAGACCGTGCAATTGATCGAGCCGAAGCTGCAATTTGAAGACAAGCAGGATGAACTTGGAACCGCGGACATCGAATTGTTGTTATCCGAGGAAGTGGCCGTGCTCGACAACCTGGAGGGACGTTTGTGGCTGATCGTCAATGCCGATCCCGGGCAGGCTGACGCCTATGCCCGGACCCAGCGCAGGCTGGACGAACTCGAGCGGCAACTGCGTTCGGGTGGCACCGGTTACGGGCTCAGGGTGCGCGGTGATGCGATCAAGGAGAAAGACTTTTCCTACGGTTTCGAGCGCGATGATTTCATCGGCGCTGTGGAAAAAAGCAAGGAGTACATCCTGGCCGGTGACATTTTCCAGGTGGTATTGTCGCAACGCATGAGCGTGCCGTACCTGGCGCGGCCGCTGGATGTTTACCGCTCCCTGCGGGCGCTGAACCCGTCACCTTACATGTACTTTATCGACCTCGGTGCGACCCAGATCGTGGGTTCCTCGCCCGAGGTGCTGGTGCGTGTGCAAAACCGCCGTGTGACCATACGGCCGATCGCCGGCACCCGCCACCGTGGCGCCACGCCGGCCGAAGACCGGGCGCTGGCCGAGGAGCTGCTGGCGGACCCCAAGGAATGCGCCGAGCACCTGATGTTGATCGACCTCGGCCGCAATGACGCAGGAAGGGTGGCAAAAACCGGCAGCGTGGAGATGACCGACCAGATGATCATCGAACGCTATTCGCACGTCATGCACATCGTCTCCGAGGTGCAGGCGGAACTCGATGAAGGCCTGTGCGCGATGGACGCCATCCGTGCGTCTTTCCCGGCGGGCACCCTGTCGGGTGCGCCCAAGATCCGCGCGATGGAGATCATCGATGAACTGGAGCCGGTCAAGCGCAACATCTACGCCGGCGCCGTGGGCTACATCTCCTGGCACGACGACACGGATCTCGCCATCGCTATCCGCACGGCCGTCATCCACGAAGGCAAGCTGCACGTACAGGCCGGCGCCGGCATCGTGGCCGATTCCGACGCCGAGAAGGAGTGGGAAGAAACCCGCAACAAGGGCCGTGCGCTGATCACCGCGGTCGACCGGGCATCGCGCGGACTTTAACCCGCATGTTGCCCGGCCTTGTGCGGAGCTTTTCCTAACCTCCTTCACCCCGGGCTTCGTCTTTCCACACTGCCTTGAGCTCTCGAGACCATATATTCGCAAAGCCTTTCTGATATCGTCTATCAATTCTCCATGACCTGTCCCCATCGACCGGCCCAGATGTCAACTTAGTTTCTGCAGGTGTAGTATTCCTGCAGAGC
>JAPHTE010000084.1 GCA_026196445.1 Lysobacterales bacterium | reverse complement strand
CAACAGGTCGTAGTCCTCCGGCCAACCAACGTCCCGGTAACCAGAAAGCCTATGTAGTGCAGTTTGACGGAACAACAAGCCCGGGTTCGGTAACGGGCTTTCGATAAAGATTTGCTTTCTCACCTGGTCCGGATCACGCACCGAGTTCAGCCAGTCCTGGTAGCGCTGCATGCCGCCCTTTATCCCTCCGGGTGAGAATATCTCTACGCAACAGCCGGCGATATCGATTCCCGGGTTCTGTCCCAGGTAATCCAGTTGGCATTGCAGGCGGTGTTCCAGCGACAGGTCATCGGCATCCATGCGTGCAATATATCCGCCGCTGCATTGCCTGAAGCCGGTATTGAATGCATTGACCACGCCGTGACGCTCACTGGCCAGGATTTTCAACCTTGGATCTGACCTGTCGATCGCAGCGATGGCACCATCGGTACTGTGGTCATCGACCAGGATCAATTCCAGTTCGTGGTGGGTTTGTGACAGGATGCTGCGCACGGCGGACCCGAGGTACGCACCACCATCGTGGACCGGCATGACGACTGAAACCAGGGGACTCACTTTTGACGCATACAACTGTTCATCGGAGCAGTCTACAAAATAACAGGGGCCAGGTTCATCTAAACTTAAATGGACCTGGCCCTTTAGCGCTTTGCCAACGTCACCCCGGGCTTAGGCCGATACGCGCTTCCCTGCGCTTTCTCGGCATAAGTACGTCCCTGTACAAAACCCGGGGTCCATTTTGACTGAAAGAACAACTGGATCCCGGATAGTCGCTAGGCAACTGCTCCCGCATTGCTCTGCCGCCTGCGTCCCTGCAGTCGTGTGCGAACTCCGGGATGACGAATTTTCCGAGGCCTTCTCGCTCAGTACTTGTGGCCACCCCCCAACACCCGTGGTGTGGGTTTGAACATGGCCTTGCCGAAGTACCCGGCCAGGAATTCCAGGTTGTCGATCAGATCGAGCTTGGAAATCTGGCGCCCCAGCGAAATCGGACCGAACGGCATGCCGGACGAGTTCATCATGGCAAGATCAACCTCTTCCAGCGTGTCGACCACGCCTTCCTGGATCAGCTTGGTGGCCTCGTTGATCTGCACGAAGAATGGCCAGAAAAAGTTGAACTTTCGCGTCGCCTTTGAAAAATCGATCTTTGGACGGGCGTCATCCGGCCACTCGAAGTAACCCTGCCCGCTCTTCTTACCCAGCTTGCCGGCCTCCATCATCTTGACCAGGTGGTCTGGCGGGCCGTATTCCGGCCCCATCGTCTGCTCGAAATACCGCGCCACGTTGACCGCCACGTCGATACCGACATAGTCGGTCAGCTCACACGGCCCCATTGCTGCACCCATGGTGCGCATGAAGGCGTCCAGCGCCTCGGGTTCGATCTCGCCGCGCTCCAGCACCTCGCCGATCAGCACCGAGGTGGCGTGGTTGACACGGTTGACAATAAAACCGGGTGAGTCCTTCTTGACGTATACGCCGACCTTTTTCTGTTTCTTTGCGAATTCCATGCCGATCTGCATGGTCTCCTCGCTGGTCTCATCAGCCTTGATGACCTCGACCAGGCGCATCAGGACGGCCGGGTTGAAGTAGTGCAGGCCCAAGACCTTGTCCGGCCGGTTGGTCGCCGCGGCAATTTCCGAGATGCTCATGGTGGAGGTGTTGGATGCCAGCAGCGTATGCGCGGGCGCGGCGGCATCGATTTGGGCAAAAACCTGCTTTTTCAGGTCCATGATCTCCGGAATGGCCTCGATAACCAGGTCTGCTTCACCGACGGCGTCTGCCAGCACGGTCGTGGTCGTCAAAAGCTGGCCGCGGATGGCCGCATCCAGTTCTGCAGGTATCTTGCCTTTGCCGAGCAGCAGGTCGAGACTCTCGAATATGCGTTTTTTGCCTTTTTCGACAAATTCTTCCTTGATGTCGTATAAATTCACCCGGTAACCGGCCAGCAGGGCCACTTCGGCGATGCCGTGGCCCATGTCGCCGGCGCCGATCATTGCAACTGTCTTGATGTCGTTGATGTTCATTGCGGGCTCCTCATGGCTTCGTTTTCAATGATCATTGCCACGCCCTGGCCGGCCCCCACGCACATCGTCGCGCAACCGTAACGTCCCCCTTCGGATTGCAGAATACGTGCAAGTGTTCCAACCAGGCGGCCACCGGTCGCACCCAACGGGTGGCCGATGGCGACACCGCCACCCTTGACGTTCACCTTGTCCGGGTCGATACCCAGCTCCTTGATCGCGTACAGGGCGACCACTGCAAAAGCCTCGTTGATCTCCCAGAAGTCGATGTCGGAAGCCTCCAGTCCGGCCGCTTCCAGCGCGCGTTTCGAAGACGGCACCGGGCCGGTGCCCATGATGTTCGGTTCGACACCGGCGAAGCCCATCGAGACGATCCTGGCCAGCGGCGTGACACCCTTGGCCTCGGCTGTCGCCCGGTCCATCAGCACCAGCGCACAGGCGCCGGCGTTGAGCGGAGAGGAGTTTCCGGGGTGTATCGTGCCACCCTTCTTGAATACGGGTTTCAGCCTGGCCATATCCTCTACGGTTGCGTCGGCGCGTACTGACTGGTCGGTAGCGATGGTTTTGACCGAGCCGTCGGCCTGGGGAATGTCCAATGGCATGATTTCTTCGTCGAAAAAGCCTTCCTGCTGAGCCTTATGGGCCAATTGGTGCGAACGGGCACCCCAGGCGTCCATATCCTCGCGGGCGTAACCCATGTCGGCGAGTTTCTCCGCCGTCAGACCCATGTTCATTGCGGTGAAAAAGTCCCAGTGCAGCAAGGAGGGCTCGGTGAAGAGACGCAGGTTCAACTCGATTTTACCGTCACCACCCATACCCAGCCGGCCCATGTGCTCCACGCCACCGATCAAAACCGTGTCGGCAAAGCCCTGAGCGATCTCCATGAAGCCCATCTGCAGCGCGGCCATGGTTGAGCCGCATTGCTCGTCGATCTGCTTGCAGGAAGTGCGCTTGTCGAGGTTGGCGAGCAGGTGTGGTCCACGCCCGCCGAAGGTAAAGTTCTCCCCAACCGCCTGCGCGCAACCCATAATGAAGTCATCTATCTCCCCCGGTTCAGCACCGGCTCGCCTGATGGCTTCGGGCAACAGCCTGGCCAGCAGGTCATCACCTCGGATTTTGAATAACCAGTCCCGGTCCGGGTCTTTTGGCCGGCAACGGGATTGGGCGGATCTGACATAACTCGCTATGACAACGTCTCGCATTTGAACTTCTCCGGCAAGGGTGAAAAATCACCCAATGATCTTATCTCAATACGCATGCGTATGGAAGGAACGACAACCAGAAATGATGCAGCATTTGCGCGTTTGGATGCACTGGAAAGAATAAATGATAATACGCTATGTATTCCGGGATAAAACTCCAGGGCCCGGTTGAAGGGTTTATGACAGGAAAACAGGATAAAATCATCCAATGACCACGTTGACCGGCAGACTAAAACGCGAGCACGAAACGCTGGTGCGTATGACCGTAATCTACTGCCGTGACCACCACGGTCAGACAGACAACGGTATGTGCGAGGAATGTTCGGACCTGATGGCTTATTCGAAGCGGCGCCTGGCCAAGTGCCCTTACGGCGAGGCCAAGCCAACCTGCGCCAACTGCCCGATCCACTGCTATAAGAAAGTTCAACGGCAACAGGTCAGGGAAGTCATGCGGTATGCGGGACCACGGATGTTCCGCCACCATCCCGTCGACGCGATCGTTCATATATTTGACAAGCTACGCCGCGCGGTGCACCCAATGGAGTTGCGCCGCAAACACCGTAAACGGGACTAGTGCGGCTTTCAGTTCCGCTGCAGTCACGACCCACTCAGATTTTGCGAGTGGTTATTACGCTTCGCTTGCCCACTTGTCGATGGCCGCGGCAAAACGCCCGGGTGCCTGTTCATCCATCCTCAGGTAGAGGGACGGTTCGATCAATTCGAGTTCCATGACCAGGAAGTCATTTGCTGCATCACGAATGAAGTCAATCCGGGCGTAAAGTGGTGCCGGTGAAAGTGTATCCATTGCCTGCCGGGCGCGTTCCAGCAACAGGTCCTGCGGCACGACTGAACGAATCTCCCCGCCATGCTCTTCCTGTGACCGGAACTCGGATTCCGCGGGTGTTTTGAGGATCGCATGGCTGAATTGCCCGCTGAAAAAGAACAGCGAATACTCACCCTCGCTGATAATGTTGGGCATGAACGGTTGAATCATGTAATCCCGGTCCTGAAACCTGGCTGCGATACCCTCCAGGCGCGGTACCGGATCGCTTTTTGATACCCGGAACGCATCGTCGCCATTGGCACCCACAACCGGTTTGAGCACGATTTCATCCGCACCCAATT
>JAPHTE010000089.1 GCA_026196445.1 Lysobacterales bacterium | reverse complement strand
TGCCTTTTCCAGGATCCCGACAGTTACGATTTTGAACTGCCCGTCGCAACCAACCAGCCGGTGGTTGCGGCAGTTGAAATGGAATCACAAAGCGACCTGGTGCTGATTTCCCAGATCTCTGGTGTCAGCATCGACGTTCTGTTCAGCCTCAACCCCGGCTTCAGCCGCTGGGCGACCTCGCCTTCCGGCCCATGGCGGGTTATTTTGCCGATCAGCGGCGCGGCAAAGCTGGAACAACACCTTTCGACGAACAGCCCGAACACCTTGATGAAGTGGGACCAGGTCATCGTCGAGGGCGGTGATACGCTGTCCGGACTGGCCGCGCGTCACCACGTGCCGGTATCCGTGTTGCGCACCAGCAATAACCTGAATAGTGACCTGATCCGTGTGGGTCAAAAACTGCGTTTGCCACGCGATGAACAACTGCTGGTCGATCCGCTGTACGTGGCCGCCGCCAACGAACTGCGGCAGTTGCAAAGCGGTCTGCTCGCATCGGAGCGCGTGACCCACAAGGTGCGCCCGGGCGAAAGCCTGTCGGTCATTGCCCGGCGCTACAGGGTTTCGGTTCGTGACCTGCAGAACTGGAACGGAATTTCAAACCCGCGCAAGCTGCGCGCCGGAACCACGCTGACCGTGTTTCACAGCCCTGCCCCCTCATCTGCGCGGGCCGCTGGCGGCACCATCAGGCATACCGTGCGGAGCGGTGATTCGTTGTGGAGTATCTCGCGGCGTTACAAGGTCAAGATCAACGACCTGATGCGCTGGAACGACCTGGGACGGAACGATATCATCCGCCCGGGCCAGTCCATCAAAATTATCCTTTAATTCATGCGCAAACTGCATGTTTTACTCCTGGTCTTGCTGTGCAGCGTCTTGCTGTGCAGCCTGCCCGCGACCGCATTAGCTGACATCGAGTTGCAGGGACACGCCGTACAGGGCGGGCTGATGTTTGGCCAGGTGGCGCCCGGCAGCAGCATCAGTCTCGATGGCAACATCATTCCAGTCGCGCAGGACGGGCGCTTCGTGATCGGTTTCGGGCGTGACGAAACCGGCGCCCGTGAGCTGAAAGTGACCACGCCCGGTGGTGAAGTGATCAACCGGAGCATCGCGGTGAAGGCGCGGGAATATGACATCGAACGCGTAGACGGCCTGCCGCCCTCGAAAGTAACACCCGACCCCGCTGCTGCAGAAAGGATCAGGGAAGACGCGCGCATGGTCGCGGCCGCACGCCAGCGCCGCGAAAAGCAGGCCTACTACGGTACGGGCTTTGACTGGCCCGCAAAAGGCCGTATCAGCGGCGTGTATGGTTCCCAGCGTATTTTGAACGGCGAACCGCGCAGACCGCATTTCGGCCTGGACATCGCCGCGCCCACGGGAACGGATGTGCACGCGCCCGCCGACGGCCTGATCACGTTGACCCACCCCGACATGTATTACTCTGGCGGCACCATCATCCTCGATCACGGCCTGGGGCTGTCATCAACCTTCTTGCACTTGAGCAAGATACTCGTGGAAGCGGGAACCTTTGTAAAACAGGGAGATGTAATCGGCCAGATCGGCGCCACCGGCCGGGCCAGCGGGCCGCACCTGGACTGGCGTATGAACTGGTTGGATAAGCGCGTGGACCCCGAACCACTGGTGGCCGATTAACTAACGGAGTGTTCCTGGTCGAGGCGCACCGGTGCACCGGCGCCCGCCACGTAGCCGCCCTTGACGCCCTTGGTGACCACGGACACCGCGTTGTGCGGGTGCAGGCTTTCGTAGTGGGTACAGCGCGCCCAGAAATCCAGGATACGTTCATCTGCATTCAGCGCGGTCTGGATGCGTCTTCCTGCATCCTCGCAGAACATCAGGTTGCGGCCATTGAGCAGCGCAAAAGCCTGTTCGTCTTCGCGTTTAACCGTCGCCTGGACCGGTGTTTTCAACGACCCCTCCACTTCGTCGATCAACTCGATGATCGGGAACATCTGGAAGGTGGGGGTCAGCCTGACCCTGATCTCCGCCGCACTGCGCTGGCTGTGAGGCGTGGCCAGGATGCCTTCCTCGGTGCCCAGCCATTGGTAAACGGCCTCAAAATCGACGTGGCCCGATTCGAAGTCCTTCTTGAACTGGTCCTGGATCAACTGGCGAGCCAGTGCTGCAGAACACGGGCAGGTGCTGGAATACAGCACTTCGAGACCCATTTCCAGGCTGAACTCCTGCCCTTCGAGGATGCCGATCATGGAAACCGGGTAACGGCGCCAGCCAACGTTGTCGCTTTCCAGCGCCTTGCGGCGGATCACGTAATCAAAATCGACCCTGACCAAAGCACGGTCGCTGAGGCCTTCGTGGGAGTCGAGGAAGGAGCGCAACATCTGGCGCAACGTGCCTGGTGTCAACGGGCGTTCCTGGAAAGCCTGGTCCAGGTGCAAATACAGGCGTGACATGTGGATACCCCGCACCAGTGGGTCCATCAGGTTGACATAGGCGGTCACGCGGGCAGTGGACTGGATCAGGTTGCCCTGGTCGTCTTCGATACGCACCGGCAGTTCGATGTCGTTCATGCCAACCCATTCGAGTTTGCCCGCCACTGATGGGCGTACTTCGTTGGCGATATCCGGCATATCTCGCAGTACATTATCCAGGGGTTTCATCAATCCGTATTTCCAGTTTCATCGTCACGCGGGTAGAACAGAGCATATTTGTACCCGCCAGCCGAATTTCAAGTAGTTTCACCGCTGTAATGTGTAATTATCGTTGATTCAACGGCATATTGCACCATTGGGCTGTCCAATCGTTTTCATCGCATAAACAGACTATTTATTTTCTTTTGCCCGCAACTTACAGGGGTTTTGCCGCTTGCAATCAACTAGTAGCGTGGCATAATCGGGTCTCCAAGGAAGAACAAGCATCCCAAGGGGTTTGAGATGCGGATATACCTATTGGACCAAGGAGAGGCCACCATGAAAGTTCGCAATACGCGTGCACGGCTGTGCGCCGTGCTTTTCACTTCACTCTTTACTTCAATTTCATTTGCACAAGTCAGCACGGTTTCCAACCGGGTAAGTCTTGCAGGGGATGACTTCATTGACTGGCAAGCCTACAGCGGAGGGCTGGATCCAACCACGCTTCCGAGCCCGGCTAACATCAGCACTGACGGGGGTATGGCGGTTACCGTTACCCAGACATATGCAACGAGCGGCATTGGGTCTGTCCCGTATCCTTTTCCCACGAACATGCCGGCCGGCGGTTTTGTTTACTATCCGGGCGGGGCACCATCCGACTTCTATAACTACGTAAATCCTACCAATTTTACCAATTTTGACGGCGTCGGTGTATGCGGGTTTGGAACCCAGGTCGCGCCCTACGAAGCAGGTGAATATGTAGTTTGGATTGAAGCCTTCGACATTGATGACGCAAGCATGAAACCAGGACCGTTCGAAATCACATCGGACACCACTCTTGAATCGGAATCAGCCTTTGTCGGTATTGAAAGCACCGACCCGATACACCGCGTGGAAATCAGTGTGCAATCCACCGTGGGCGGTGCTGGATACTATGCTGCTTTTTACGCGATCAACCAGGTGGATTTGAAGGCTTGTGTTAGCGAACCCGAAGTGCCCGTGGTGTCGTGCAGCGGCTTTGAAGCTCCAATGGACAACTATCCCGTCAAGACCAAGAAGAACCGCGTGTTCCCGCTGAAAATGGAATTGTTTGATGCGGATGGCTTTGCGCTCACCGATCTCGACCTGGCCGCAGCCCCGGTCGTGGAAGTTATGTTCACGTCATCTGGCG
>JAPHTE010000101.1 GCA_026196445.1 Lysobacterales bacterium | reverse complement strand
GGCATATTTGCATGACGATGCTACAAGTAACAGCGGTTCAGCCTATGTTTTCACCCGCTCAGGCACCGTTTGGACGCAGCAGCAAAAACTAAGCACTGGTGATCCGGGCAGTAATGATGAGTTTGGTATCTCAGTTGCCCTTTCAGGTGACACTATAGCTGCTGGCGCAGCTGGTGCTGATGCAAGAAGCGGCTCGGCATACGTATTCGCATACGACGGCAATACCTGGACGCAACAAAAGAAGCTTATTGCAGTCATTGACCAGGAAGACAGGCAATTCGGTTTTGACGTCGCAGTTGATGGTGATACAGCGTTAATCGGCGCCCCAAAGGATGATCACTCCGGCGAAACATGGAACGGATCAGCTTATCTGTTTGCCCGTGATGGCAATCATTGGAATTTCACTGCAAAGCTGTCCGCTTCAAATACCGCATCAACCGACTTATTCGGTTGGTCCGTTGCGATCGAAGGTGGTACGGCGCTAATTGGAGCGCCAAATGGCGATACTGTATCGGCCGACACCGGTGCGGCTTATATCTTTGTGAAACCCATTACTGGTTGGGTAAGCGGAACGGAAACTGCCGTGCTATCGGCCTCGGACGGTGCTGTCAATTCAGCGTTTGGATCGGCGGTTGCTCTTTCCGGTGATACTGCCTTGGTCGGCAGGCCAAACAATGGCGGTATTGGTTCAGTTCTCGTATTTTCCAAGCCTCCCACAGGTTGGAAAGACGGTACGGAGTCCACTCAGTTCCTCGCTTCTGACGGCAATACAGATGACTATTTTGGAGCGGCAGTTGACATTTCCGGTGACACCGCGATTGTCGGTGCGTATGGTTGGGACCCCCAAGCCACACCGAACTCCAACAACCCTGGTGCCGCCTATATCTATGTCAACGATGGCGGTTGGCCAAGCACCGAAAATGCCATTCTGAGCAACGTTGGTACGAGCGCAATGGCGGGTATGTCTGTCGCTATTTCTGATGATACCGCTCTTGTTGGGATACCTTACGCATCCTTCGCTGGAGCGGCCAAGATCTTTGTTAAACCGCCAGGTGGTTGGGTAGATGAAGGAGACGCGACCGCCGAGTTGGTCCCTTCGGGTGAAGTAGGGGGATCTGGTTACGATGTTACCCTGGCTGGTGACGTTGCAGTCGTTGGTTCCATCTACAGCTATTTTGCTGGAACCAGCAGTGGTTCAAGTCACATATTTGTCAAACCTGCAAGCGGTTGGGCCGATATGACAGATACGTCCAAGTTGATTGGCTCGGATACTGTCACTGATGACATGTTTGGTTACAGTATTGCCATTTCCGGCGACACAATCCTGACAGGCGTGCCAGATGCAGACTCTGGCGATACCGATTCCGGTGCCGCCTACTTCTACCGCTTCGAATGCGGCTTCAGCGGCTCGGTCGCCCCGGGTCGCTGGACCATGTTCGCCATTCCGTGTGACCTGGGTACAAACAACACCGTCGAGGATGTATTCGGTGATGACTTCAACACGGCCGATTACCTGTACGACTGGGTGGTCTGGAAACGCGACGAGGCCAACGAGCGCTATGTCAGGCTGACCCTTGCCTCACCGCTGGAGATCGGCCAGGGCTACTGGATTTTCAGTTACGACGGTGGTTTCTGGGATGCCGGCAATGGCGGCCTGACGACGTTCACCCAGGACCCCGCCTGCGCCTCGCCCAGGGGTTGCTTCGAAATACCCCTGGTCAATCCGGCCGATGCGTCATCCGAGCACTACAACATGGTCGGCCACCCGGGCAATATCCAGACCGACTGGGCCAGCGTGACCGTGCTGGTCGATGGCGTCCCTTATACGCCATACGATGCGGAGGCCAACAACTTCGTATCCAACACGCTGTGGAAGTACAACGGTAACGGCTACGACAGCTACAACGACATCACCCCGGGCATGATTGGCTACCTGGACACCTACGACGGCTTCTGGGTCAAGGTGCTTGGCGGTTCGTTTGGCAAGACCGTCAAGTTGCTGGTGCCCTACGGTACGGCAACAGGATCACCTCCAGGCCCGCCGGGCGTCATGTTGCAACCCCCGGTGGAAAGCTTGCTTGAACCGCCGAAACCGCTGTGGGCGCGGCTGGTGGATTTCTTCATCCCGGACAGCCATGCCGCCAAGCCCACCTGGGACCAGGAGTGGTACCTGCGACTGATCGCCATATCGGAAGATGAAAACCTGTTAGACAGGAACAATGTGCTGGGCCAGTTGCAGGAAAGTGTCAACACCCACGACCGCCACGACCTGGTGGAACTCAACCCGTTTGCCCCGCCCTACCTGTCGCTGGTATTTCCACACCAGGACTGGGGAGACAATGCCGGTAATTACACCAGCGATTACCACATGGCAAATACAGGTGCTGCGGACGAGTGGGTGTTTGAAATCCACTCGGACGATGCTTACAGGAACGTTGACCTGTACTGGGACGGCCTGTACCTGCTAGACGGCATCTGGAGCCAGGATACCGGCAAGAAGACCTGGAGCCAGTCAAAGCAGATGGATGAAAGCAAACTTTACGATCGCATGGTGCTGGAGGACCTGGACCTTGGCGTTGAAATACCAGCCGTGGAAGACGGTGTGGCCAACCACTACTCGTTCAGCATGAATGGCCAGAACGTGCGTAGCTTCCGCTGGGTCATGGAGAGTGAGAAGGGCAAAAAACCGAGAACCAAACCCATCAAAGCCAGTGTGGTGGAATTCACCAACAGCGCGGGCCTTGACCTGATGGAACAGATTCCTCAACCGGGAGAAACAAAACAGGGTAAAAAGAAGTAGTCCTGTCCAACCATTCAGGCTAATGACGAAACCCGCCCGGGAACGGGCGGGTTTTGTTTATAATCGCCGCGAGAAGCAGCCCCACGATGAGGACGATTAATGGATTTGAACTACGCATGGCATGACCTGGTCGGTAACCTGGGTGTTTTCCTGATCGTGGGATCGTATTTCTGGATGCAACTGGGGCGGATTTCCGGCCAGAGCCTGGTTTATTCGCTGGTCAATGCAGCTGGCGCAGCCTTTATCCTGGTTTCGCTGTATTTCAACTTCAACCTGTCCGCAGCGGTCATAGAGCTGTTCTGGCTGGCTATCAGCCTGATGGGTGCGATGCTGGCGCTGCGCCGGACAGGAACAGCCTCATCCTGACCGGGGGCATCTCCCCGCTGGCAGGTGTCAAACCTAAGGAGTTGCTGATACACTTGGGATTCAAACGAGGGGGATTCACATGACATCACTGATCAACAGTGCTCAACTCGATCGTTTCAAGGACAAGCCGGCGCTGGTACACCGCCTGATACGGATTTATCTCGACATGTCCCCGAACATGATCGCTGAAATCAAATCAGCCGCATCGGCTGGTGACATCGAACAGGTCGGCAGCAAGGCACATTCGCTTAAGGGTTCGTCAGCGGAGTTGGGCGCCGAGCAATTGGCGGACATCAGCCACCAGCTTCAGATGGCCGCGAGAAACGGCGTCGAGGCAAGGATCGGCCCACTGATCGACGAGTTACACGACTGTCATGAAAAAACCGTCGCCGCGCTCGAGGAACTCGACCCGGGCTGAGGCCCGAATCACAGTACCTTGTAGCGGAGGTGTTTTTTCAATATGCGCAGTAACCTGTCCAGGTCCAACGGCTTGGTCAGGTAGTCCATGATTCCGAGCGCCCGTGCGCGCTCCCTGCGATCTGTAAACGCATCTGCCGAAAGCATGACGATAGGTGGGTCCGGTCGAATGCCGCATTTTCGAATGGCCTCCGTTGTTTGAAAACCATCCATGTCCGGCATGTGCAGATCCATCAGGATCAATTCGGGACACAACTGGCAAGCCATCTGCACACCAGTGGCGCCGTCTCCGGCCAGGTGAATCGTGATACCCAGGTCTTCAAACACGGCCCGAATCATTTCCTGGTTCATCAGGTTGTCCTCAACGACCAACACGAGGCTATCGGAGGCGAATTCAAGCGCTGCCTCAGGATCTTCCGCCGCACCGCCCCCGTTATCGGCGACCGGTGTGTAGGGAATCCTTACCGATATCGAGCAACCCTGCCCCGGTGCGCTATCAATGCTGATCGTACCGCTCATCAGGTCGACAATTTGCTTCGAAATCGTCAATCCCAGGCCCGAACCACCAAATTTGCGTGTCGTACTGCTGTCGACCTGGACAAAACTTTCGAAGATGGCAGCCTGTCTCTCGGGCGGGATCCCCATACCCTGGTCCGCCACGACAAATACGAGCTGTTCATCCTCGTG
>JAPHTE010000381.1 GCA_026196445.1 Lysobacterales bacterium | reverse complement strand
GCTGGCTCTACGGGCGGGCGGCTTGATCTATTTTCCATTTACCGCCTCGGATGTGTTGCTTTACATCGTGTGTGCCGTGTTGCCGGCCTCGGCAATATTCGCCTGCATGCACCAGTCCAGGCTGGTAAAACTGGATACTGGCATTGACGGACTGGTGTTCGGGAATGGTGGTTTCCACCGGCTATACAAGATACGCCTGGCGCTGCTGGCCATGGCGCTGCTGTTGACGATCGCCCTGATTTTGCAGACGGGTATTGCCGCTGTCAGCACCGGTGCCTGGCTCGGCGTCCTGCTGGTGCTGGTATTGGCCGAAGAAGTAATCGGGCGCCTGTTATTCTATGCTGCCTACTTCCGCGTGGGCGTCTGAGGAGATCGACATGAAGACCGGCTACCTGCAGTTTGCACCCGTATTTAGTGACATCGGGGCCAACATCGAGCGTATCAGCGCCATGCTGAACGGCTGCAACGGGGCGGATTTACTGGTGCTGCCCGAACTGGCCAGTACCGGCTATCGTTTTGACTCGCGTGAACAGGCGCTGTCCCTGTCACAGGCTGATGATGGCGAATTCGTGCAGTTCCTGGTGGAGCAATGTGCAAATCACGGTTTTCACCTGGTTGCCGGTTTCAATGAGCGTGACGGTGACCTGCTGTTCAACTCGTCAGTGTTGGTCGGGCCGGGCGGTGTTGTTGGCAAATACCGCAAGTTGCACCTGTTCATGGACGAAAAAGATATTTTTGAACCCGGTAACCTGGGGTTACCGGTATTCGAAATCGGCCAGTGCAAGGTGGGCATGCTGGTCTGTTTTGACTGGGTGTTCCCGGAAGCCTGGCGGGCGATGGCTTTAAAAGGTGCGGACATCATCTGCCACCCGTCCAACCTGGTGCTGCCTTTTGCACAACAGGCGGTACCGGTTCACACGATGGTCAACCGTATTTTCGCCATCCTGTGTAACCGTACCGGCGTTGAGAAAGACCTGGCATTCACCGGCCAGTCGATCATCGCCAACCCAAGTGGCGAAGTACTGTCCCGGGCCCCGGCAGACCTGGAGGCCATCAGTGTCGTTGAAATCGACATCGGTGCGGCCAAAAACAAACGCATCACTCCACGCAATGACGTCATCGCCGACCGGCGCACTGACATCTATTAGTCAGCGTTCACACCTGACGGGCATCTCGACCTTTCTACCCGGTTCCCGGCGCTTGTTCATCACCTGTGTCGTCAATGGGTTCCAGGGGGGCTCCGCGCGTACCTGTAAAACCACTCCGCAAATGGAGATCCCTTTGCGGGAAGGGTATCTCAACACCATCTTCCCTGAGCCTGGTTTCCAGTTCCCAGTAGAAGTCAGCGCGAACCCGCTCCGGTCTGCGTACGCCGGCCTTGCTAACCCAGGCCAGCAATTGGAAGTCGAGACTGCTGTCCCCGAAATTGACCAGGCGGACGTCGGGTTCAAAGCCGGGCATGTTGTGCAGGATACAAGGCACTTTCGTGGAGGCCTCGAGCGCCGCCGTCTTGACAGTTTCCTTGTCGGATCCGTAAGCGACGCCAAAGTCTATCCGGATACGGGCAATGGGTTTGCGCAGCGTCCAGTTCGTCAGTTGGTTAGTGATAAAATCCGAGTTGGGTACAACGATATCCACCGAGTCATTGCTATTGATCACGGTCGCCCGCGTGTTAATTTCCCTGACGGTACCCCTCAGGCCCGATTCCAATTCGATGTAATCGCCCACTCTCAGGGAGCCCTCGAAAAGCAATATCAGTCCGGAAACAAAATTGTTCACGATGGACTGCAATCCAAAGCCGATACCAACGGACAAAGCACCGGCGATCAGGGCAAAATTGGTGAAATCCAGACCGATGGACCCCAGTGCCGCAAACACCGCGACCAGGATGATGACGTAGTGCATGATCCGGCCGAGGGTGTAGACAACAGGGCTCTTGGCAAATTGCTGGCGGTTTTTCAGCCTTTCCAGAAATTGGCGGATAAACCACGACAGTACAAAGCCCATTACCAGGATGATAAGCATCTTCATGATGCCACCTGGCGTCACCGGCGCATCCCCGATGTGGAACAGGTTGAATTCGAAGAACTGGTCCAGCACAGCCCACACATCACCCGTGATCAACGTCAAGCGCGTCCAGAGGTTCCTGAAACCGCTTTGCATACCGACCATATCCAAGGTGAGGACTTGCTGCACCAGCAGGAGGTCATCACTGACAGCCCTGATTTCTTCGATCAGCGCCAAGGTCTCCTGGGCTGCACTGTGGGCTAATTCAACATTTTTGGCGGCATTCAAACCGTCATCCAATGGTGGACTGATGACTGTCGTTTGACTGGCGGATATCCAGACTTCTATCTGCTGACCGGTTTCCTCGACCAGGGCTTCAGAATCTGCAACCGCCGCCTGGATATCAAAATTGAAATCAAGTTTTCCCGCATGCAGCTTGTACCAGTTGGCCTCGGCCTTGAACAACTCTTCCTGCATGATGGCCAATGAATGCTCTGCGGATGTGCGGGTCAGTTGTTGTTTGCGCAAAAGTTGCAGGCTGGGCTTGCTGACGTCGGCCTGCAGCGTGTCGAGCATCAGTTGCTGCAGGCTGGACATCTTCTTTGAAATTACAGAGGCATTCTCACGCGCCTCTACGGCCCGGGATTCGATAGCCTGCCAATCTGCCCCTCCGGGTTCCAGCTTGGTCTTGGCAATTTCCAATTGCTGATCGAGGAGTTCGCTCTGGTGCCTGAGTTCGGCCAGTCCCTTTTCCAGGTTTTCGTGGTTCTTGCGTACGAGTTCGAATTCGAGTCTTGTCGAAACCCATTTCAACCCGATAAGAATCCGATCGGGAGTGCCGGGCAGCACTGCCTTGTATTGTTTCAGCAGGTTGTCCCGGCGTTGTTCCAGCAACTCGGTCTGCCTTTCCAACTCATCGAGCCGCAGAACCGGTACTTTCTGCCTGTTTTCAAGGCTGCGCCACTGCGCACGCAGGGACAGCAGTTCATCCAGTGTGTAAAAATCCTTGGTGGGTATCGGTTCAAACGTTGCCTTTTCAGGCGCTTGCATGGCCACGCTGAGCAAATCGATCTGCCCGCGCAGGCTCGAGATCAAGTTTTGTCCGGCTACCAGGTCATCACCGTCCAGATCACGGATTTTTTCCCTTGCAGCAGTTATGAACAGGTCAGACTTTTTCTGAAAAATGCCGGGCGAAATCGATTCGAACTTTTGCCACCAGTCCAGCGGTAAGTTGGACAGGTCAGGTGGTTGCCAAAGCTGTGTTGCGGTGTCCTCCTTCGCTGGAACCAGTGGCGTATCCTGGGCATTTGCTGGAAGGATGGACAGGCACAATAACAGACAGATCAGTCCGGAGGTAAACCGGATCCAGGTTAACGGAGGGATATAGCGAAGCATGCTGCAGTATAAAGTAGAATTTGAATTGAATAAAACTCCGATTTCAACCAATCGGAGAACTCACTGCCGAACATGCAGTTTTCGCAATTATCAGTACCTCGCAAATAGCTTCCATCTAAATTGAGCTGTTGAAAAAATCGAAGAAAAAGTAAAACACCAGGCTGGATACCACCAGGGTGGCCAACATCGCAGGCGTCCCTTTTCGGAGCCAGACACCGGGTGTAATCGCCAGCGATGGATCACCCTCACTCCGGGCGAGCCGTTCTGAGATAGTCACGATGTATACATTGGCCGTGGAACCGATATGGGTCCCGTTGCCACCCATACCCACGCCAACGGCAAGCGCCCACCACAGGGGCATAACGTTAACACCCTGTTGTTCCAGGCTTAACAATATCGGGATCATGGCCGCAGTAAACGGGATGTTGTCGATAGCGGCGGAAAGCAGGGCGGCGCCCCACAAGAGCAATAGTGTGGCGGTCAACAGGTCTTGCTTAACAAAAGGAATGATAAGTTGACCGACGTACGTCAGGAATCCGCTGTGTTCGACGCCCCCAACCACGATGAACAGTGAAATGAAAAATATCAGCAGCGGCAACTCGACCTCTTCCATCGTCTGGTCCATTTCAATATTTTTTGCGATGAACAACAGCAAGACGAAACCGGTCGCCGAGACCATCCAGGGATCCCAGTGAATCTGGTGATGGACGATAAACAGGATGACCATGACGCCTAGGACAAACAGGCATTGTCTCCAGAGTTTGCGGTCCTGGTACTTCACTTCCTGCAGGAATTCACCCCCAGGTTTGACCGCCAGTTCCCTGCGAAAAAGGAACTTCAGCATTAACAGAATCGTGATCCAGGCCAGGAAAACAATGCCACCCATGTAGTAAATAAAAGTATTGAAATTGATCCCCCTGGCGGAGCCGATCATCAGGTTTGGCGGGTCACCGACAAGGGTTGCCACGCCGCCAGTATCGGACAACAGCGCTGCGCCGAGTAAAAACGGTATTGGCGAGACTTTCATCGAACGCGCAATCAGGATGATGAGCGGGCCGAAAATCACCACCGTGGTCACGTTGTCCAGTAACAGCGAAAGCCCTGTAACCGCGGTTCCCAGCAAAACCAGCAACAGGAATTGCCGGCCCTTGCTGATGCGTGCCATGATACTGGCCAACACCTGGAACCCACCGGTCGGGATCATGATAGAAACGATGGCCATCATGCAACCCAACAGTAATACCACGTTCCAGTCTACCGCCCGGATAGCCATGACGGGGTCATAAAATTCATAAGTGATGCCCACGACGAGCATCACGATCGCACCCAACATGGCGAATTTGGCACGGTGATACCCGTGCAGGTGTTCTGTGAAAATACCGATAAAAGTGGCTACCAGCACGATACCTGAAACCAGCATCACGTTGTTCAGTTCCAATACCCCAGTCACCGATTACACCCTTTGGTTAAAACGCGGTCCGCTTCTTTCACAGGACGGGAAGCAAATGCCTTGCCTGGGGCTAATATACTCCCATTGGGCAGGGTATTAAAAAGGAAAAATCCAGACGCACCAAAACATGGTGATCCAGGAACACGAGGCCACCGATCAGGACCAGTAAGCGCGGATTTTCCAGCGTTCAGTCAGCGAGGTGCTCGCGGAAAAATCCGATCGTGCGTGACCAGGCCAGCTCGGCTGCTTCGGGTATGTAACGGCCGGTCGAGTCGTTGTGGAAGCCGTGGTTTGCGCCCGCGTAAACGTAGGCCACGTAATCGGCCCCGTTTTCCTTCAGCACCTGTTCGTAGGCGGGCCAACTGTCGTTCACGCGTTTGTCCAGTTCACCGAACTGCAGCATCAGCGGGCCACGCACGTTTACGCGTAATTCTTCGGTGGCCGGTGTGCCGTAAAACGGTACGCCGGCATCCAGTATCTCCGGTATCACCGCCGCCAGCATGTTGACAATATAACCGCCAAAGCAGAAGCCGACCGCGCCAAGGTGGCCATCGCTCTTTTCGTTGTTATCCAGGAATTTGGCCGCAGCGATAAAATCCTCCTCGATCTTTGCACGGTCCATACTGCGCTGCATGCTCCTGCCCTCGTCGTCATTGCCCGGGTAGCCGCCCAATGGATAGAGCGCATCGGGTGCAAACGCCAGGTACCCATCCTTTGCCAGGCGGCGAGCGACGTCCTTGATGTAGGGGTTCAAACCGCGGTTCTCGTGGACAACCAATACTGCCGGGGCTTTTCCTTCCAACCCGGTGGGCACGACCAGGTAGCCCTGGCCTTCGCCGTGACCTTTCGGTGATGGGAATTTCACGTAACGTGCCTTGATATCGGGGTCGTTGAAAGATATTTGCTCTGCTTCTGCGTAGTTCGGCAGCAAGGCGGCGGTCAGCACGCTCATGCCGATACCGGTAGCAGCCAGGCCCGCCAGCCGGGCCATGAATGTGCGCCGGTCAATGAAACCGTGCGCGTACTCGTCGTACCAGTCGAATGCTTCCTGCGGAATGGGGCGGGTCTTCGGCGTGGCGGTGCTCTCGTTGTTCGTCATTGCAATCCTCGCGATCGTCCTGGCTGGCAGTCATAAGCGTTCGAATCAAGTATAGTCCATGTTCCAAAACACGCTGACGCAGTCATTACGGAGCAACGGACATGCATTTTGAATACTCCTACACCGTTACCGCCGGAGACATCGATGAGCTGGGACATGCCGGCAACTATCATTACGTCAGGTGGATGCAGCTCGCCGCCATTGCGCATTCCACGGCCATCGGCTGGTCTTCGCTTGCCTACAAGGAACTGGGTGCGGGATGGGTCGTGCGTTCACACCAGATCACCTACCTGCAGCCGGCTTTTGAGCGCGACAAACTTATCATAAAAACCTGGGTTGCCAATTTGAAACCGGCTACCTCGTTGCGTCGTTACCGGATCACGCGGGACGACGACACCATCGCGACGGCCGAAACAGATTGGGCTTTCATTGACCACACGCGCGGAAAACCGATCCGCCTGCCCGCAGCAGTGCGTACCAGTTTCGAAGCCGTGGTCATCAATGACACTGCGGTGCGGTAAATCGCGAATTTCCCGGCCCGGAAGCTATAAAGACCTGGCCGGGTGTTTGACCAGCGTACCGCGCTGGTAATCCCTGATCGCCTGTTCGATTTCTGCCGCCGTGTTCATGACAAAGGGACCATGGTGAGCAACCGGTTCATTGATCGGCAAGCCGCCAAACAGCAACAGGCCGGCCTGCTCCCCAGCCACAAGTTGTAAGGCGTCGCCTCCACCCAAACTGGCGAGTTGGCCGATTTTCACCAACGTTTCACCTACTCGCACGCTACCTTCGTAAACATAAAACTGGCTTGATAACTCATCGTCGTATTTCAATTCCACCTTGCCTCCAGCGGGTATGCTGACATCGGCCAGCAAAGCGCGGGTGGTCTTGCCGGTTACGACCCCTTCGTGTCCTGCCATCACGCCTGCAACCAGGCGAATTTGCGCATCGTCCTGCCGAAACTCCACCATGTCCCCGCCCTGTATATCCCGGTAGGATGGCGGTCCCATTTTTTCCGCCGCCGGCAGGTTCAGCCAAAACTGGAAGCCATGCATCATCGGGCTGTCACCGGGTAGCGGCATTTCCGAATGAATCACGCCGCTGCCTGCAGTCATCCACTGCGCGCCACCTGCATTGATGCTGCCTTCGTTACCCATCGAGTCACGGTGGGAGAATCCACCGGCGCGCATATAGGTCACGGTTTCAAAGCCACGGTGAGGATGCGGTGGGAATCCAGCACGGTATTCGTCCTCGTTATCGGAACGAATTTCATCCAGCATCAGGAATGGGTCCATGTTCAACCGGCTGCCGAAACCGGACAGGCGATTGATTTTGACGCCAGCGCCGTCCGACGCCGGCCGTGATGACATGACATTCGTGATGTTACGCTGCTGCATAGCCGTACTCCTCGTGTTCATTGACCGGTAGTTCCCGCACTTTCGCCATCGCCGCGTCAATGGACTTCTGTCGCGTATCTCCACCCATGTTCAGCCCCTCGGCAAAAATGGTTTCGACATCGGTAATGCCCATCAGGCCCAGCACCGAGGTCAAATAACCTGTTTGCGTATCCAGCGGCGTGCCGCGGTACAGGCCACCCCGAGACAACACCAGGTAGGCCTGCATACCCCTTACCAGGCCCTTTGGCCCATCGCTGGTATACGCAAACGTCTTGCCTGCACGGGAGACACGGTCAATCCATACCTTAAGCGTAGACGGTATTCCCAGGTTATACATCGGCACCGCCAAAATGAGGACATCGTGGGACATCAACTGATCGATCAACCGGTCGGAAATAACGGCCAGGGACCGTTGGCCGGCGTCGCGTTGCTCTTCCGGCACCAACCAGCTGTTGAACTCCTCTGCTGCCAGGTGCGGCAGGGCTTCCCTGGCCAGGTCCAGTGTCGTCACCTTGCTGCCCGGGTGTTCACGGAGCAGTCTTTCGACCAACGACTGGGCGATTCCGGTACTGGCGCTGTCATCGCCAAACAGGCTGCTGTGTATCAAGAGTATGCGTTTCATCATTGACCTCCATAGTTTGAATACACAGTAATATCTATTTAGTGCATAATAAATAGTACTAATTCGTTTCTTTTAATCTATATGTTCGATATAAAGTCTGGTTTTCCACAGGTCAGCCTTGACCACTGGCGCTCTTTGGTAGCGGTGGTGGATGCCGGCGGCTACGCAAACGCAGCCGAGGCGTTGGACAAGAGCCAATCCACCGTCAGCCACAGTATCCAACGCCTGGAACAGGCACTGGGTACCGCCGTATTTAGAATCAAGGGGCGACGCGCGGTATTGACCCAGGTCGGTGAAATGGCGCTGCGCCGCGCCCGGATTTTGCTCGATGAGGCAGCGGACATCGAACGCATGGCGCACACCCTGGCTGCCGGTGTCGAGGCCGAGCTGCATATCGCAGTCGACGCCATATTCCCCAACCAGGTCTTGCTGCCTGCAATCGCGGATTTTACCGGGGCCTATCCCGGCACACGGGTTGAACTGGAAGAAAGTATCATTTCCGGTGCCGCGGACCTGGTCAGGCGCGGGCACGTACAACTCGCCATTACCCCGCATGTCCCACAAGGCTGGCTAGGCGATCACCTTCTACGCCTCGAATTTGCCTGCGTGGCGAGCCCGGATCACCCGCTGCATCAACTGGACAGGCCGCTGACCGACCGTGACCTGCAGCAACACCGGCAACTGGTGGTGCGTGACAGTGGCGAAAGACGCGACTTGAACGTGGGCTGGCTGCGCACCGAGCAACGACTCACCGTCAGCACCATGGGCACCCGTATCCAGGCACTCTGCCAGGGCCTGGGTTTTGCCTGGTCACCGCTGTTGAAAATCCGTGGCGAACTGGAGAGGGGCTTGTTGAAACCGTTACCGCTGGAACACGGTGCGCGCAGGTACGCCGACCTGTACATGGTTATCACCGACGCCGAGGGCGCCGGCCCGGCCACGCTGGCCATGGCGGAGGCAATCAGGCGACAGGTGAAATACTCGCTACCCGCCGATACAGGCGAAGCAGCGTTACCGGATTAGTCCTTGGGCAGGTAACGCTTGATGACCAGGTACTTGAGCTCGGTATCACCCGCATTCCTGATGCCGTGGGTCGAGCCCGGGGGACAGTAGAAGCTGGTCATCGGCCCGCCGGTCCTGGTTTCGCCGTCGAGGTAAAATTCAGCGGTGCCCTCCAGCACGAAAAAGAACTCGTCCTCGGTGTGGGTATGTGGCGCATGGGTCGCGGTGTTGGGCCTGACGACACTGAGTTTCAGGGTCTTGCCATCGGCGAATGTCTTATCGGCGAACCAGTACTGGTAACCCGCCTTGGTCTGTTTGACCTTGTTGGCGTCGAACGTGTTAACGACGTCATCGATCGTGTACGTTTTTTCTCCAGCTGTGGCCGACACCATGCAAACGGTGCCAATACCAACGTGAAGAATGAATCTGGCTGTTTTCATGTCCTGCTCCGATGATTCGGTCAACTAAATGTCAACACCCAGCTGTTGCGCCGCCGCGTCGGCGGTCTGGTCGATCAGGGTCGCAATCGTCATCGGCCCGACACCGCCGGGCACTGGCGTGATCAGGGAACACGGTTCGATGGCGTTATCAAAATCCACGTCACCGATATTTCCCGGGTTATAGCCGGCGTCGATGACCACGGCGCCAACCTTGATCCAACCGCCTTTGACGAAGCGCGGTTTACCGACCGCAGCAATGATCACGTCCGCGTTGCGCACCAGGCTGGGCAGTGAACGGGTGCGCGAGTGGCACAGGGTCACCGTGGCGTGGCGGTTGATCAGCATAGAGGCCATCGGTCGGCCAAGGATCGGGCTGCGTCCAATGACCACGGCGTGCGTGCCGTCGAGATCGACATTGTACTCGTCGAGCAAACGCATGATGCCCTTGGGTGTACAGGCAGCAAAGCCCGGCATACCCAGGATCACCCGCCCCAAAGTCCCGGCGGTAACGCCATCAACGTCTTTTTCAACGGGAATCGCCTCGAAAGCAGCACGTTTGTCGATTGGGGCCGGGACCGGATGTTGCACGAGAATCCCGTGCACAGCATCATCCGTACCGAGTTTTTCAATTTCAATCACCAGTTCTTCGGTGCTGGTGCCCTGTGGCAGTTCGAGCAGCAAAGACTTCATGCCAGCGTCTTCACAACGCTTGCGCTTCATGCGCACGTAAGTGGCTGAAGCCGGGTCATCACCGACCAGCACCGTGGCCAGCGTGGGTGTAACGCCGGTAAGCTGATGAATCTTATCGACCTTGATCTTCGCTTCAGCAAGTAAACGCGCGGCCAACGCAGTGCCGTCCATCAATTTGGCTTTGTTCATGGTGGCAGCATACCTCCAATCGGACCAATCGATAAAGCCCCCGCCAAAACGAGCGGGGGCTTTTGGGGGTTGATTAACCGGTCTGTATCAAGGCGCGGTATCCGCTCCACGCCGATCCAGGATTTCCTCGATCTGGTCCATGATGGCTTCCATACGCTTGATCAACGCCTGGTATGGCGTCGCCGTGGCCAGGTCAACACCTGCCCGTGTCAATAATTCATACGGATAGTCGGAACCACCTGCTTTGAGCAGATTCATGTAGTTCTCGACGGCCCCGGGATGGCCCTGCAGGATCGAATCGGCCAGCAACGATGACGCCGCCAGTGATGTCGCGTACTGGTACACGTAGAAGTTGTAGTAGAAATGCGGGATATAGGCCCACTCAACCGTATACAGGTCATCGATCGTCATGACGCCCTTGTCGTGGCCATGGTAGCGGCGCAACAGGTCACCATAAATCTCGGTGAACTTGGCGCCGGTCAGCGCCTCTCCGGCTTCACCGCGTTCGTGGATCGCCAGTTCGAACTCGGCAAACATGGTCTGGCGGAAATAGGTCGTACGCAGGTTTTCAAGTGCACTGCCCAGGTAGTACAGACGCTCCTCGTCGCTCTCAGCCGTCTTCAGCATGTGATCGAGCAATAGCGCCTGGTTGAACGTGGAGGCGATCTCGGCGGTGAAAATCGAATAACCTGCCGTTGGGTAAGGCTGGTTCTTGTTGGCCAGGTAGGAGTGCATTGCGTGGCCCCATTCATGCGCCAGCGTAGACACCGAGTCGTAATCGTCGTTGTAGTTCAGCAGGACGTAGGGGTGCACGTCGTAGGCGCTGCCGTTCATGTAAGCGCCCGAACGCTTGCCCGGACGCGGATAGACATCCATCCAGCGGTTTTCAAACCCGCTGGACATGACCTCGGTATAGGCATTGCCAAGCGGTTCCACGGCTTCGAGCGTCAGTTGCTTGCCGGCGGAAACCGGGAATTCCTTGTTGCTTTCGACCAGCGAGGGATAACCGTCAAAGTAACGCAGGTCGTCTATCCCCAGCATACGCGCGCGCAACTCCAGGTAACGGTGCAGCGTGCCAAGGTTGGCATTGGTTTCCGCAATCAGCGTGTGGTAAACCGTTTCGGGAATATTGTTGTTATCCAGTGATGCCGCGAGCGAGTTGGGGTAACCACGCTGGCGGTGGTTGAAAACGTGCACGTTGACCTGGCCGGCCAGTGTCGTTCCCACGGTACGCTCGTACTCTTTCCATTTGCTCCAGAAACTTTCAAACACTGCCTGGCGGTCCGAACGCACGTCGGTCGAGCGGTATTTCGAATAACCCGACTGATCCAGATACACTTCTTCGCCGGTGGACAGGGTAATCGTCGGCCAGGGCATATCGGCATTGGCCAATGTGCGGTAGGTGTTGGAAGGCAGGGTGCGCATCATCGAGGTCGCCGCCATCATGGCCTCGGCATCGGCGTCCAATACGTGCTTCGACTGTCGCAAGGTATCCAGGATGTCATGCTTGTAGGGCGCCAGGCCACTCAACTCTTCCAGATAGCCTTTCAGCGTCTCTGCCCCGATGGCAATAATTTCAGGGTCGATAAAGGAGGTCTTTTCGGAGAACTTGCTGCCCAGGATCTGTACTTCCGTACGCCGCCGCTGATTATCGGCATCCCGGGTATCTGCATCCGACGCCATGCCGGCATAGGAAGAAATGCGCGCAAATGTCTTGTACATATC
>JAPHTE010000413.1 GCA_026196445.1 Lysobacterales bacterium | reverse complement strand
GCGCCAAGCCGTAGAGGTGCGCGTGGGAGTCGATCAGGCCGGGAATAACGGTACGGCCGCCGAGGTCGATACGGCGAGCGTCGGGAAAGGTGTCGAGCATAGCCTGCGCATCACCGACTTCCTGGATCTTACCCTCGCTGTCAAACAACATGGCCGAGGCCGTAGGAAAATCCGCGTCCAGTGTATAAATCTGCGCGTTGTGGACCAGGATTTCCGCCGGCGGGGCCTGTGTATTGGTGGGTGCTTGCGAAACAGTATTCTCCGTATCACAAGCAGCCAGCAGCAACAGGCAGCACGGTAACCAAATATTTTTTGTCATTATCTCCTCTCCGCCAAAAAACAGGACAGATCGCGGGCAGCAGTTTATCATCTGGCAAGTTGATCTGACGAACTTGAATGCCAGGAGCGCATGGAAACGATCTATACACCCAGTGAACTGAACCACGAAGCCAGGCTGCACCTCGAGACAGGCTTTGGCAGGCTGTGGGTCGAGGGTGAGATTTCTAACCTCAGCAGGCCGTCTTCCGGGCATGTGTACTTTTCGCTGAAAGACGATAAAGCCCAGATCAATTGTGCGCTGTTCCGCTCGAATGCGCGGGGATTGACCTTCGTCCCGGAAAATGGCGCACAGGTCCGGGCGCACGGCCGTGTCAGCCTTTACGAGGCACGTGGCAACTACCAGTTGATCGCCGACTCGATGATCCAGGCCGGCGAGGGCGTGCTGCAGGCAAAGTTCGAGCGGCTGAAAAACAAGCTTGCTGCCGAGGGCCTGTTTGACGAGCAGAATAAAAAGCCGCTCCCGGCCTACCCGAAACGCATCGCGGTCATCACCTCGCCTTCGGGCGCTGCCTTGCGCGATATCCTCAACGTATTAAAACGGCGCTGGCCGATCGCCGCCGTGCGTATTTACGGCGTACCTGTACAGGGCGATGAGGCAGCCCCCGCGATCGCGGGGGCATTGTATGCCGCCAATGAACACGCCTGGGCCGAGGTCATCGTGGCCGGGCGAGGCGGCGGCTCGCTGGAAGACCTGTGGGCTTTCAATGAAGAACTGGTCGCACGGGCCATCCATGCTTCAGGCATTCCGGTGGTCTCCGCGGTCGGTCACGAGATCGATTTCAGCATCAGTGATTTTGTAGCCGACCTCAGGGCCCCTACCCCGTCAGCGGCAGCCGAGTTGATCTCGCCGGATCAGGAATCACTCAAAAAGAACTTGCAGACCTTGCGGAACCGCCTGCAACGTCACGCCCGGCACCAGTTGCAAGGCCTTTCCCAGAGACTCGACCACCTGGGCCATCGCCTGGCGCAACGCCACCCCGGCCAGCGTCTCGAGCAACACCGCAAAGTATTACAGCAAGCCAAACACCGCCTGCAACTGGCAGGTAAGCGTATCGTTCCACAACGCAGGCACGGCCTGGACGAATTACTGCGGCACCGGCTGTTGCCAACCGCAAAGCGTGTTGTTACCGAACGTCGGCGCCGGTTCCTGGACCTGGTCCGCACCCTGGAGGCGCTCAGCCCGCTGCCGACGCTGGCGCGCGGTTACGCGATCGTAACCGACGCCGGCACGGGGGTGGTCCTTAGCTCGGTCGCAGACATCAACCCGGGGCAGAAACTGCGCACCCATCTCAGTGATGGGCAAGTGACCTCCACGGTTGACGAAACCAACGACAAAACTCTTTCTTGACTCAAGAATTTATTTGCTGGGGCTGTCCCGGGTATTCCTTCCCGGGACACGCTCGAGCCCGCATATTGCACCAGTCGGAATTCCTATCCCGACGAATTACGGTCCCGGGTAAGGATCACCCGGCACAGCTTAATGGACCATTTTTAGAACCCTCTAATCGGAAACCGTTATCGCGGCGAGACACCGCTCCTCCTACGTATACAAGCCCGGTGGTTTGCTGGTTTGGGCGGCATTAAGCCCTGCACCGAATGCTGAGAGTTGTTAGGGGAGAAATGTTATCTCCATGGATGGAGTGTAGATCGCATGGAGCACAGGGACGTGCGATGCGATCCGGTAAGACTTGGTACTGGATCGTTGTGAGGCCGGCCCCGTTAAGACGACTCGAAGGAGAGGGTAGCCCGAAGGGCTGCGGGACCGGGAGCACACACCGGCAAACCATCGGGCGATAGATTGAAGCAGAGTCGCGACGAGACGCCATTCCCACAAACTGAATAACCCCTTTTTGCACCTGGCTGCGTATTTAGGCAGTACGAATCCACATCAAACAGGAGCAAGAAATGAAATACCGAATCTCAACTATCACTTTTGTCATCGTCGTACTCACTGCATGCGCAGCAGACAACAAAGAGGAGAACTTCACCGCTGCAAGCCCCGAACCCGAGGTGGTTTTAACGGACCGGACCCGACACTTGGTCAGTACCGACGCCGTGGAAGAGGACAGTGCCGCCGCGCTGCCCCCGGTCATGGAATCACGGCGTGAGTTCTACCAGGTACAGGCAGCCAAGCACACCCAGGGAGCTCCAGGATTGGTCGCCACCAGCGTGATGCAGGGCAATATACGCCACGCAAATGAGCCGCTATACCGGGAAAATTACCAGCATTTCGATACGCAGGGCGTGATGCGAGTGCTCAGCGAGCCCGTTTCGACGTTTTCTATCGATGTCGATACCGGCGCGTATTCCAATATGCGGCGCTGGCTGAACCAGGGGCAATTGCCGCCCGAGGACGCCATCAGGGTCGAGGAATTCATCAACTACTTCAGCTACGCCTATCCCGTGCCGGAAAACCGGCGGGTTCCGTTCAGTGTCAGTACCGAAATGGCTTTGACACCGTGGAATCCGAAAACCCGCCTGCTGCGCATCGGCATCCAGGGCTATAACGTGCCCGAGGAGCAATTGCCAGCCTCTAACCTGGTGTTTCTGATCGATGTTTCAGGCTCCATGAGCTCGAACGACAAGCTACCCCTGTTACAGAAAGCCTTGAGTATGCTGGTTGCCCAACTGCATGCGGACGATAGCATCAGCATGGTGGTCTATGCCGGAGCCTCCGGCGTGGTGCTGCCACCCACCAGGGGCGACCATAAGGCGGAAATCCTGGCTGCATTGCAACAATTGCAAGCCGGCGGCTCAACCAATGGCGCAGCCGGTATCCGCCTGGCCTATCAAATGGCACAGCAGAATTTCATTGCGGACGGCGTCAACCGGGTCATCCTGGCCACCGACGGTGATTTCAATGTCGGCCTGGCAAGTACCGAGGAACTGATCGACCTGATC
>JAPHTE010000121.1 GCA_026196445.1 Lysobacterales bacterium | reverse complement strand
CTCGATCCCGTGACCTTGACCGCGTTGTAGTCCGAAATCGTAACCGTGCCGGTGACCGGAATCGGGTACAGGTCGCAGGTATAGGTCTTGCTCGTGGTATGACCCTGAGTCACGGTAACGAGGTCACAGGGAATCGCCGGTGGGTTCTGGCTGACCCGGACTGTCTCAACGTTGATCTTGTTGGAACCCGCGAAGATGTCACCCAGAACCTGCCCGCCAATGGCCGGCGGGGTGCCACCAATCACCACTCGCACCGGTATATCCTCGTCGTCCTCCAGCTCGTCATCGGGGTCGATCGGGTTGGTATCGGTCAAACCGGTGTTGGAGCGCTCGATACTTGCCGCGACGTAGGTATTGACATCGAAATGTTGCTGGGCGAGCTCGACCTCCCCGCGGCTGAAGCTACTGCGATCGATATCGCTGATGGGCGAGTTCGTTACCGTGATGGCCGTTGATCCTCGGTTCCAGTTGGACAAAGACGTCAGGTCCACGTCATAGAACGGCAGGATTTCAAGCCAGGTCGGGTCCTTGAGGACATTGCAATAATCGCTGTAGGTGCCGCTGCCGTCCGCCTGCAGGCACTTGATCTTCTTCAACAGGTCGGCGTTCATGTAATCGATGTAAATACCGCGTGACATGGCCGGGTGAACGATACCGGCATTGCTTAAGAATATACCCCACCAATCCAGCCACCAGGGCGCTGAGTAGGTGACATCGGGAAGGACGGGCGGATAATTGGGCACGACGATCCCACCGGAGAAAGCAGTGACAAAATTGATCACCGACGTGCTGTATTGCGAATTGAAAATGGTCGGGTAACTCTGCCGCACGACGTCCAGGTTCTGACGCGACATGTCTGTCGTCAGTTTGAAAAGACCGTCCTTACGGATCAGGCGGCAGGCTTCCAGGTAGTCATCGCCCTCCCCGGCCAGTACTTTTGCGCCATCCACGATCTGGTAGTGTGCGTGGTCACCGTAAAAATTGAAGGACCCGGCGTCACCACTGAACGCCGGTCTGAAACTGTCATACTTGTCAACGGCGCCGACGCCGTCGTGGTGGTCGTTGCAACACATCTCACAACCATACGGCTGCCCTGTTTCGTTTGCCGAAACGCTGCCTGTGCGTTTGGCGACGAGCTCGCCAAGCGCGTATTCGTGACCGTCCCACATGGTAGGCTCACGGCCCGTGCCAAGACCTGCGTCCATCGTGCAGATACAATTGACGACCTTGAACTCCTCGCGTCTTTGCAGGTAGGCGTTGTCTCCCGCGCGCAGGAACGTCACCACGTCGAACGTGGTGATGACATTGTTGCCACGGTTTTCTATCTTTGGTTCAGGCGTAGTTGAGCCCTTGATCTTTTGATTCCCGATGGCGATTTCCACCACGCCGGGAAAGTCAGCCGGGTTGAACGGAGTCCTGGGCGGGACATTGGAATCCACGCGGGCGCTGATTCGGCCGGTGTTGAAAATCGGTGTCGCATCGACGATGTCGACAAGCTCGACCCCATGTGTGTCGCCCTGGCCGTTGGTCCATTCGACCCCGATGGTGACCATCTTGAGATCGGGGCGTATGCTCCCTGAACCCGAAGTCCAGGTCGTCGTTGTACCGTCCGCATTTTGCGTATAGTTGTCGACACTCCAGGTCATGTTGAACTGCATATTGCCCGCGCTTACGGTGGCGCCGCTGGTACAGTTCTTCAGGTCGTCGAAACCTGTCGGTGCGACGGCGCAGGCGTCGGCGCCCGTATCGCCCATGGTGTAAAAAGACTGCATGGTTTCAATCTGTTGTTCTGCCAGGTTCATGGCCAAGGTGCGTTGCTTGGCAATGGCGCCGTACTGGGTCAGCTTGCCCTGCAGGTTGGCCAGGGCAGCCAGGCCGATGGAGATAATCAGGATCGCGATCAGGATTTCAAGCAGCGTGAAGCCACTGTCCAGTTTTCTGCCGATGATCCTTGCTCGATATTCCATACCGTTATCTCAGTTGAATGTAACCTGGTCGGTCCAGCTGCCGGGGAGGTTGCCGAGGATGATCAGGGGGTGAATCTTGGTCAGGATGTCGGTGACGTAGACCACCGTGAAGCCGCCGTTGAAGGTGGCCGCGCCGGGGTCGCTCATGACCGCGCCGTAGACCACCGGGCCACCGTTGAGCGTCACCGGGATGGCATCCTCGGCCTGGTCTTCAGGCGGTATATCCGGGTCGGTAATGACCAACACGCCGTACATGATCGTATTGCTGTTCAGCGACAATCCCTTGGTAGTCACCAGGGCAACCGGTGCAATCGCCGACCCGACCTCTTTGCCGGCGAGCTGGCAGTAACCGTCTACCCAGACCAGGCCACGCGTGTTGACGTCAACGCTGGAGCAATCTTCGAGCACCTCATCGGCCGCATCACGAACCTGGTGGTATTCGGTGCGCGCCACGCCAAAATAGTATTCAAATATGTCATCCGGGTAATCCGGGTCTTCATCGACGATGTCGAAGTACTTGCGCGGAGGGTCGGTGGACTGCGTATGGCTGAGCGCACCGTCGTCCTCCTTGTCGGGACAGGTGCAACTGTCACAGGTCTCGTACACGACACCGTCGGCGTCGGTCCAGGAACGCCAGTTTGAACTGTCTCTCGAGAGCAGGAATTCCTCCAGTTCACAGGTCGCGACACTGCCGCCTCCGGGTTCCTCGATATAGGCATAATTCCTGGACCAGATCGAGGTTGGGACACCGATACCGCTGGCATTCGGATTGACAACGACATTCAGGTTGCCGTTGGGCGCGATAGAGTTGAACGACATGATCGGCACCGACGGCGGTCCGCCGCCCGGCTCGACATTGGCCAGCGTTTGCGTAATGACCGCCTCGGCACTGCCATCATCGGAAGTGCCGGTAGATATCACCCTGATGGCCACGTTGATGCCGTCCGGTGTACCCGAATCACTGCACTTGGCGTAGGTGCTGACATTGCCGGGGTCGTACTTGTCCTGGTCATAGTCCATGACGCACAACAGCGCCTGTACCTTGTAACCGGTGTTGTCGATGGCAACCGGCGGGTCCGAATCGTCATATTCGGTAACCAGGGCTTGCAGCGGCAGGTAGGTATTGAGCGTCTCGGCATCGGGGTCTTCTACGTAGTAATAGACATTCTCCCGGTTGAAGCCGTCTGCACGCCCGTCGGCTTCGAGCGACGCGGCAGCACAGGGCAGCGTCGTGTCATCGGCGCTGCAGGGCAACCAGTGTTGATTGGCCCCGGGCGACCCCGGCAGCCATCCGCTCGCCTCGATAGAACCGATGTCCCTGATATTCCGGGTGAAGAAGCGCATGGCGTGGCTGATGCCGGCTTCTGCCACGTGGTGCGCCAGCTTGGCGCGCCGGTCGTTACCGGAAATGATTTGTTCAAAAGAAGTAACCCGTGCGTTGAAGAACAGCATGACCGTCATGATGACCAGGATCAGGACAACCATGAACAAAGCCGCGCCGCTCTGGCCTTTTCCCAGATTTGTTGACTTGGAATGGCACCTGTTCTGCAAGCTGGACAATGTACTAAACCTCGTTACTGCTGCTAGACCGTGAGGTACTGGTTGCGAATCTGTACTTCATTGACGATTGTCCGGTTAACGTTATCGTTGCTCCTGAGGGTGGCACTGATGCTGATCCTGACCTGTTCGAGTCCGACCTGTATGGTGTTGCCATTGCTCAGGTTCTCGGCGATGTCGGTCAGTTGGTTGTCGCGGACAAACTCCAGGGCGGATACGTCCGTCAGGATCGGATCGGAAATGTCCACCCATCCTGTATCGGTGAGTGACAGGTCACAGTCCGCGTCGGCGTCGAAATGTGCCGATACACGTCCGATTTCGTTGATGGTTCGCAAGCGGTAGACAACGTTCTTTGCATTACCATCCAGGTCGTCGTAACGGACCTGCAGGCAATTGGCGGTGTCGTTCTCGTCGAGAGCGCCCATCGTCACGCCACTGCTGATGGCCTGGGTCGATAAATACCCCGCGAGCGAGTCATCGTTATACCCGGCGCGGCGAATGTCCCTTGATATGAGTTGTATTGCCGAACGCATTTCCTGCGATAGCTGAACCATGTGAATTGATTCAGTATTGCTGCGAAATACGTTGGCGGATATCTCCACCAACGCCACGGCAACCACCATCATGATGAACATGGCGATCATCAGCTCGACGAGTGTGAATCCCGTGCCTGAACTTCGGCCCGAGCGATTGCCGGAATCTAGATACATGTCGCGTAACCGACGTATTTGTGGCCGGCGGGCGTACATTTCCTGATCCTGCCGGTGCCGTTCACCGACACGTTGACCAGGAAATCTTCAAGGCTG
>JAPHTE010000442.1 GCA_026196445.1 Lysobacterales bacterium | reverse complement strand
GTTCGACGCGATAGATTCGGTACTGCATGAAAGAAATTATGTGTCGCCCGAAATCACCGAGGGCATGATCGGTGAATTTATCAAGAACCCCGCTGGCCAAACAGCTCACGGCGACCTGACGATTCGTCAGCGGGAAGTACTGCAGCTGCTTGCAGAAGGCAACACCATGAAACAGATCGCCGCGACTCTGAACATTACCCCTAGGACCGTTGCTTTTCACAAGTACCAGATAATGGAAGAACTGAGCATCAAGACCAATTCCGAATTGATTCAGTACGCGGTTAAAAAGGGGCTTGTCACCTGAAGGGCACCTGATTTCCTTAGCGTCGTGTAGCGGCCTGTACCGCTCTCGTACTCTCCCCCGGGCCTGGGCACTGGTTTGTAAGTCCACAGGCTGTCAAGAAAACCTCACTTGGCTGTTATTTTTATCAGCTGTTGCAGGTATCACTGGCCATTATTGTTAAAAAGAGCCAGTTTGAGTGATTAATACGGCCTGTAATCCAAAAATGGATAACCTGAATTCAATTCTGAACAAGTTGCCTGTCGATGAGCGGGAGCAACTCACGCAGCTGATCATAAAACAACAAAAAACCATTGCGCTGCACCAGGAGCTGATCAAGCAGCTCAACCAGGCGATGGCCCTCAACAAGGTCGTACTTAACGCTGCCGGAGAAGGCATTGTTGCAATCGACGAGAGCCTCAAAATCATTGACCTCAATCCTGCTCTCGCGGAAATGTTCGGCTATACCCAAAGGGAACTCAAAGGACAAAAACTGGGGCTGATTTTTTCCGGGAAAACGCTTCAAAAATGCTTCGGCGACCAACCCGGGAGTGGTGAGAAGCCACAATCGCTAACCCCGGGCAGTGGAAGCGAAAAAAGAATCGATGGACTACACAAGACAAAGGGCCCGTTCAAGGTATCGGTGGTGATATCACATGGGCTGAAAAACGGTGAGAGAATCTATACAGGAATCATCCGCGACCTGACGCGGCAGGACTGTCTTGCGCAGGAAAATGAGAAGCAGGCGCAGAAACTGGTCAACCGGACGAAGGAGCTTGAAGGCCTTTACATCCTGTCAAAACTGCTCGAAGAAGACAGCATTCCCGCAATCTTCGAGAAACTGTTCAGGGACATCGTACCGAAAACCACCAGCTATCCGGATAAAGCAGTGGTCATCGCCGAGCTCGACGGTCGCGCCTACCGCTCCAGAAATGAAGCACCCGTGGTGTCCCTGAGCAGCGAGTTGCACAATGGCACGCTGACCTTCGGTTTCACAGAGGATGTTCCGTATGGCACCGGTCGCCACCAGAACCTCCTCGACTTGTTCACCGCGGAACTCGATCACGTCATCTTGCGAACAAAAGCAAGACAGAGAGAGTTGCAAATAGAACGAAAAGCGGCATCAAGTGAGCTCGAATCGGGCGTTGCACACAATGTTAACAACGGGCTGCAAATCATCCAGGGGTACGCGCAAGTGGCATTGGGCCTGGCGAAATCCCTGGAGATTAAAGAACCTCTTGAAAAGATAAGGAGCAAGACGCGGGAACTGGGTAAAACGATACGGGGAATACAACAACCGTCAGGCCACAAACCGGGCAAGGACAATTTTGAAATCATCGACCTGGGCGAACTGCTCTGCGACTACCTGGCCAGTGTCGAGAATCCACTCAAATCGGAAGCATTACGCCAGGGAATAACTGTAACAATCAACAAACAAATTGGCATCGATACATTTGTTTTCGCGGACAAAGAAGACGTTATTCTGATCACACAAGCGCTGATCAAAAACAGCATCGACTCATTGCTGGAAGATGGAAATATAGATATTGACGTCAGCCGCACCGGTGAATACGTGCATTTGCAGGTCAAGGACACCGGTAAGGGCATGAGCGAAACAGAGCAACAAAAACTGTTTGACCGGTACTTTACGACCAAGGACCCTGAAACCAGAACCGGGCTCGGTCTCAGTCACGCGCAAACGATCGCCCGTGAGCACGGTGGGGAAATCAAACTTCTCAAATCCCGGGTTGGACACGGAACCACGATGGAATTGAGTCTCCCGTATGCACACCACCAGGAGGAGTCCGTACACGACCTGGAAGAAGATACCGCACAAGAAAACACGCAGAAAAAGTGCCTGAATATTCTCTGGGCAGAGGACGACATCGTCATCCAGGAAACGGTAAAAATGATGGCCAGGTCTTTTGACGACCAAATAGATTTTGTCGAAAACGGGCAAATGGCCTTGGACATGCTCCAGCAGAAGACCTATGACGTCCTGGTCACCGATATTGGCATGCCCATCATGGGAGGGTGGAAACTTCTCAAGTGCATCGAAGGATATTATGACAATATGACCCGCGTGCTGGCATCCGGGTATGTCATTAACGCTACCGACATGAATGCCAGTGGTGCAAGCTTTCTCCTTAATAAACCCCTGGATAAAAATGAACTGGTAAACGTTCTTGAAAACATCAAAACCAGGCCACCCGCCGGGTCCACCCACTCATTGCGAGCAGAAATCCTGTAAACTTCCCGCTTACTGACAGAAATCCCGCAACAACGGGTTATCTCTGGCAGACCTCAACATAGCACACGGATAAGGCTATGAACCGTTCCGTCACGAGCTCAGCAAGACCCGGTTACGAAGACCTCGTTGCTATCCCCCTGCTCGAGAATCTGTTGGAACAACTGAACCGGGTGACCGGTGTTGCAAATGCCGTAGGCGACCTTGAAGGCAAGCTGATTACCCGGGCGGGCTGGTTGCCGGTCTGCAGCAAGTATCATCGCGCGAACCCCGAAACCTGCCAACGCTGCCAGCAGAGCGTCACGTCCCTTGCATCGAGTATGACTCGAGGTGAGCCATATGCGGTATATCAATGCCTTAACGGCTTAACCGAATCAGCCGCGCCGATTATGGTTGGCGGTCAGCATTTGGCCAATATCTTCACTGGCCAATTCCTGACAGAGCCGCCCGACATGGATTTTTTCCGCAGCCAGGCGAAGCAATTTGACTTTGATGAGCAAGATTACCTGGCGGCTGTCAGGCAAGTGCCAGTAATCCCGGCAGCGCAAGTCGAGGCCATAACCCAACTCAACGCAAAGCTGGCTGCCATGCTGGCGTCGAGCGGTCTGGACCGGCTGACACTGATGCAGACAAATGAAGACCTGGCCTCGCTCAACGAGGAATTCGAGGCCAAGGTGGCAGACCGTACCGCCGAACTGAGCTTGATGAAGGAGCGGTTGCAACTCGCGCTCGACGCGGCCCGGCAAGCTGCATTCGATCTCAACATTCCAACCGGTGAAGTCGTTACCAGCCCGCAATATGCCCGTTTGCTTGGCTTCAACCCTGCCGAGTTTGACACGGACTTTCATAACTGGCTGGACAACATTCACCCGGATGACCGGTCAGCCTTAATGGTTGTATTCAAACGAGCCTTGAAGACAGACGAAGCGCTTGAGATGACCTATCGCCGACGCACAAAGTCCGGCGGCTGGATTTGGATAAACTCTCGCGGAAAAGT
>JAPHTE010000286.1 GCA_026196445.1 Lysobacterales bacterium | reverse complement strand
GCTGGGCTGGTGCGCGGTAATCCTGAGCGCAATGGTGGGGTGAGATCCTGCCACGTAATCCGTCACGTGAGCGGCGCGTGGGAAAAGCCAGGTGACCGGTCCGGGCCAGGTCTGCATGGCCCGCTCGATCAGCGCCGCGTCGAGCTGGGTAATCCATGGCTCCAGTTGTGAAAAACGGCTGGCGATCAGTACGAAACCGGCCTGTGACTGCCGGCCTTTCAGCTCCAGCAACCGGCGTATTGCAGGTTCGTTGTATGGATCGCAACCGAGGCCGTAAACCGCTTCTGTCGGGTAGGCGATCAACTCCCCGTCGCGCAGGCATTCAACGGCATTTGCGGTGTCGAGCTTGGTATAGCGTGTCATGGTACAGGTCGTGATGGCGGTTGGCTTATTTCTTGGTAGTCTTCTTGCTGGAGCGTTTTTTTCGCGCGGCCTTCTTTTTACTGACTTTTTTCCTGGCGGTTTTTTTGCGTCCACGCTTGCGTTCAGGGGCCGCCGCGATCAGTTCCTCGCACTCGGCCTGGGTCAGGGTTTCGGCATCCTGGTCTTTTGGAATCCGCGCGTTCTTGTTGCCGTCGGTCACGTATGGCCCCCAGCGCCCACGCAGGATCTGGATGTCCGTGCCCTCGAAGGTCTTGATGATACGGTTGGCGTCAAATTCTTTTTTCTCGGCGATCAACTTCAGGGCGTGTTCCAGCGTGACCTCGTGTGGGTCGGCGTCCTTCAGGGAAACGAACTTGCTGCCGTAACGGATGTACGGGCCGAAACGGCCGATCGCGGCCGCGACTTCTTCGCCCTCGGGGGTGAAGCCCAGGTCACGTGGCAGCTTGAACAGATCCAGCGCCTCATCCAGCGTGATGGTCTCCAGGCTTTGTCCTTCCCTGAGGCCGGCGAACGTGGGTTTTTCCTCATCATCGCGGGTGCCTATCTGGGCGTGGGGTCCAAAGCGGCCAACACGCACTGAGACAGGTTTGCCCGACTTGGGGTCTGTGCCCAGCACGCGGGTTCCCTTCGCATCGCGTGAGTCAACTGTTTCCAGCTTGGTCTTTACCCTGTTATTGAAGGACTCCCAGAATGAGCGCAACAAAGGTATCCAGTCCAGTTCACCGCGCGAAACTTCGTCCAGCTCGTCCTCGAGGTGCGCAGTGAACTCGTAGTCCACGTACTCGGTGAAATGATTTTCGAGGAATCGTTCCACCACCCGGCCGGTATCCGTGGGTTGGAAACGGCGTTTTTCGAGGATGGTGTATTGCCGGCGCACCAGTGTGGACATGATGCTGGCATAGGTGGAAGGCCGGCCGATACCATATTCCTCCATGGCCTTGACGAGGCTGGCCTCGGAATAACGTGGTGGCGGTTCGGTGAAGTGCTGCTCGGCACGTATATCCATGAGCTCCAGAACTTCGCCTTCACGCATATCCGGCAGGCGTTTATCTTCCTTGCGCTCGTTGACAGGTTGTGAAACTTCGTAGACTGCGAGGAAGCCAGGGAAGGTAACGACCGAACCGTTGGCGCGGAAACTGGCATCCGCACCGCAGTCAAACTCGATCGCGACGGTATCCAACCGGGCTGGTGACATCTGGCTGGCCAGCGTGCGTTTCCAGATGAGCTCGTAAAGGCGGAACTGGTCGTCGCTGAGATTGGCCTTGATGCTGTCCGGCGTGCGGGAAGCGACGGTCGGGCGTATGGCTTCGTGCGCTTCCTGGGCATTTTTTGACTTGGTTTGGTAAAAGTTGGCTTTCTCCGGCAAGTAATCCGCACCGAACTGTTTTCCGATCTGCTTGCGGATATCCGCCAACGCGTCATTGGACAAGGTCACCGAATCGGTACGCATGTAGGTGATCAGACCCTCTGTACTGCCGTTGAGCGCAATACCTTCATACAGTGCCTGGGCAGTGCGCATGGTTTTCTGGGCGGAGAACCTGAGCTTGCGCGAGGCGTCCTGTTGCAGAGTCGATGTGATGAATGGTGGTGCCGGCCGTCGCTTACGTTCCTTGCGGGTAATGCGATCCGCTTTCAGTTGGCCGTTGGCACGTGCCAGCAACAGGTTACGCACGGTGCTTGCACGGTCTTCGTTCTGGATGTCGAACTGGCGAAACTTGTCGTTGTCCAGCCGTACCAAATTGGCGGTAAACGGTTGTGTCTCTTTTTGCAGGTCTGCCTCGATGGTCCAGTATTCCCGGGCCTTGAAGGCTTCGATCTCTCGCTCGCGTTCCACGATCATGCGCAGCGCGGGGCTTTGAACCCTGCCGGCCGACAGGCCGGGCCTGATCTTTTTCCACAAAAGCGGTGACAGGCTGAAGCCCACCAGGTGATCCAGCGCCCGCCTGGCCTGTTGGGCATTGACCAGGTCCATGGACAATTCACGTGGGTTGGCGACCGCTTGCTGGATTGCGTGCTTGGTTATCTCGGAGAACTCAACCCGGTAAAAGGGGATTTTTTCAGTCAGTTTTTTCTCTTTCAGAATTTCATAGATGTGCCAGGATATGGCTTCACCTTCGCGGTCGAGGTCGGTCGCGAGGTAGACCGCCTCGGCTTTACGAGCAGCCTTGACGATCTTGTCGACATGTTTCTTGCTGCCCTCGCTGAGCTCGTAATGCATGGCGAAATCGTTGTCGGTATCGACCGCACCGTCCTTTGAAGGCAGGTCCCGCACGTGGCCATAGGAAGCCAGCACTTCGAAATCGCTTCCGAGGTACCTGTTGATGGTTTTCGCCTTGGCAGGCGACTCTACGATGAGCAGATTTTTTGCCATGTCAAATTGAAATGAATACCCTCCTGCTGATTATGCAGGATCGTATTCAAAATCTAATCCCTCCCAGGTGACTGTTGGGCTCCTGATTACCGGGGAGCCAACGCTGCCCCTTTATTATTAGTGCCGATACTCGAGCCCGGTGTCAAACATCAGATCTTCCATCCAGGCGAAATTCGCCTCTTGGCCTGGCTGGTTGAACAGCACCATCAGTACCACCCACTTCATGTCTTCCAGCATCACTTCGTCGGTTTCCAGTGCCAGGGCGCGGTCCAGGACGACTTCGCGGCGTTGGGCGTCCAGGATACCGATATTTTCAAGGTACATCAGGAAGTCCCGGCATTCTGTATCGAGCCGGGTCATTTCAGAATCCACATACACGCGGATCGGCCGGTGGTTGTCCTGGAACAAATCCGGTTGGTGACGTTGTTCGGCCAGACCGTCCAGCCAGTTGAAGGCCTTGTCGATTTCAGCGTTGGTAAAACCCGCCTGGTGCAGGTTTTCTTCCAGAGAATCCCTGTCAGGAGCTTCTTCCGGTTCGTCGTACAGGTAGTTCTCAAACAGGAACATCAGTACGTCGAGTACATTTTCTTTCATTATTTAGCCTCTGTTGCATCGCTTGGCAATGACCGGGTCCCGCCAACCGGGTTCCTCTGAGTTCCCGTGTTTACAGCATGGCTGAGACGGAACGTATCGTCAATGCAGTTTTGTAAAGAAGCCCCGGGGAAGCTCACTCGAGAGCAGTAATTTTCTCTACATTCCTGCTGCAGGTTGGGTCTCACCGGTCGTTGTTCAAGTTCCAGGGCGCTTGATATGACCACATCCGGCAGGTCCTGGACCTGCCGGATGTCCAACTCAGGCGCGCAGGTAATGACCCGCACCCTGCTTCCTGACCATGCCGCGCAGTTCCATCATCAGCAACATGGAAGATACTGCGCTGGCGCTGATCCCCGTCTCCTCGATGAGTAAATCCACCGGCTTGGCGTCATGCGCCAGCGCTTCCCACAGGGCCTTGTACTCCGGATCGTCCAACAAGTCCCTGACCACCATGGGCGGCTTGTCAGTACTTGTCTCGGCCTGCTTGAGTTGTTGACGAATTTCCATTTTCAATTCCGTTGCCAGCGGTCCGAGTTCCTGCAGGATATCGGCAGCGGTTTCCACCAGGCGGGCACCCTCGCGGATCAACCGGTGGCAGCCCTTGGCCATGGGGTTATGCAAGGAACCGGGCAAGGCAAAAACATCACGGCCCTGTTCCCCAGCCTTGCGCGCGGTGATCAAAGTACCACTGTTCAGGCCCGCCTCGACTACCAGTACGGCCAGGCTCAGGCCGGAGATGATCCGGTTTCGGGATGGGAAATGCTGGCGTCTGGGTGGTGAACCCAGGGGTAGCTCAGAGACCATGGCACCGGAGAGACGGATTCGCCTGGCAGCAGCGCGGCTACTGGCGGGATACACCACGTCGAGCCCCGTGCCGTTGACGGCAATGGTCGCAGCCCCCGCATCCAGCGCTGCCACGTGTGCCGCGGTGTCGATACCGCTGGCCAGGCCACTGGTGATCGTCATACCCCGGCGGGCCAGCGTGGCCGCGAAGTCCCGGGCGTGTTCAAGACCGACACTGGTCGGATTGCGGCTGCCGATAATCGCAACCTGGGGATGCCACAAAAAACCGGGATCCCCCTCCACGAACAGTGCTGCCGGTGGGTTGCTGATGCGTCTCAGCAGGGCCGGGTAGGCATCGTCATCCCAGCCCAACAGGTGGCGGTTGGGCCCGGACAGCCATTTGAGGTCCGCCTCGATCTTCTTTTCATCGGGGCCCGTGATGGCAGCGGCCGCTTCCTCGCTGAGGCCATGGCGGGACAAATCCCGCGCACTGGCCGAGGCGACGGCTGCCACGCCGCCCAGGGCTTCAATAACCTTGATGAGCGACGCGCCCCCGATCGAGGGCGCGTTCAGAATAATTAACCAATCACGTTGTTTCGTGACAGCCCCCTTGCTACCACCTCGTTACAGTGTTTCGTCCGGGTGCTTCAATATATCGCGTTCACGGACCGGACGTTCCCCATCCATCACCATGGCGTAACTGACCTCGTCGAACACCCGGAAGACCAGGATATGGGCGCTGAACTGATCCGGCAGAGTGACCATCTTGGCTTTCGGGGCCGTGTTGGACTCCCAGCTGCCCTTCGGGTACTTGACCTCATCCTGTATGCGGTCACCCGGGTTGAAAGCGGAGAACACGTGGCCGGGTTCGACACCCTGGCTGCTGCCGGCGTTGATTGCGACGATCTGGTAATGGCCGACACCATACTTGGCCTGGGTCAGCGCGATCACTTCCATGCCATCCGGGACCATGCCCATCGCATGCGGATATAGCAACGGATCGTATTCGAAGTCATCGATGGGCAGTATGAAGTCACCATCCTTGACCTCTGTTCGGCCACTCTGGATTTCCAGCGTGGCGGGATCGCCCTGCTTGACCAGGCGGCCCACCGCGATATCCCAGAATTCATAACCCAATACGGGTGGGTTCATACGCCGCCACGACATCGTCCCATCCCAGATGTTATCCGGGTATTCGTCTTCCAGTACCTGGTGTTCAGCATACCGGTGGTGCTTGCCGCGTTTCATTACGCCGTTGTCATCGTAGTAGATATGACGCAGGCGAACGATGGCAAATTCCTCGCCGATACGTCCTTCAATACCCCTGACATAGGTAAGATCCTTGACCGTACCCATGTAGCGATTGTCCTCGTTGGCCACGACATAGGGCAGGTCGGAGAAGTCTCCCGGCAACAACACGCGGGCATTGGTGACAAAATCCTTGATCGCATCCCATTCGATGGGCGGGATGGGGTCGCGTGGCAGTACGCGCTTATCCGGTGACATGCGCACGGTACGCTTGTCACCATTGACGACGAGGCGTGGCTTGCCATCGACATAAACCAGCGAAATGCGGTCGCCCGGATAAATCAGGTGTGGGTTTTCTATCTGCGGGTTGGCATGCCAGATCGCGGGCCATTGCCACGGGTGTTCCAGAAATTTCCCGGAGATGTCCCACAGGGTGTCACCCTCTACGACTACGTATTCTTCAGGGTGGTCGGCGCGCACTGACACGTCCTGTGCCATCGCCGAACCTGCCAACATCGCCACCAGGATAAGGTGAAAAATTTTCTTAATCACAGTCCTTTCCCCATATAGTAGGCATCCAGCCATCTTGACCGATGCGGTCATTATTCTT
>JAPHTE010000383.1 GCA_026196445.1 Lysobacterales bacterium | reverse complement strand
CTCGTCAGCCGTTTTACCCGCCGCCTGGGTTTTGAACCCGTTGTTACCCACTCTGGCTTGAGCGAGGGCCAGCGTTTACAGGCCTGGGCCAGGGCCAGGAACGGCCTGGCGCGGCTCGTGATCGGCACCCGCTCGGCCCTGTTTTTACCGTTGTCGGATTTGCAGTTGATCATTCTCGACGAAGAACACGACGCATCGTTCAAGCAGCAGGATGGCTTCCGCTATTCCAGTCGCGACGTGGCCGTCAAGCGTGCCGCCGGGCTGGGTGTGCCGGTAGTGCTGGGTACCGCGACCCCGTCGCTCGAGACTTATAACAACGCACAGGCTGGCCGTTACACCTGGCACCGCCTGAGACAGCGCGCCACCGGCGCGGCGGAACCACGCTGGCGTGTGCTCGACCTGATCCAGCAGACCATGCACGGCGGCGTTTCCGCCGTTGCCATGGATGCCATCGCCAGCACCCTGGAGGCTGGCGAGCAGGCGCTGATATTCCTGAACCGGCGTGGTTACGCCCCGGTCATCCTGTGCCACGAGTGCGGCTGGCACGCCGCTTGCCCGCATTGTGACAGCAACATGACCTGGCACCGGCAAAGCCGCCGCTTGTTGTGCCACCATTGCGATTATCATGAGCCGGTTCCTTTTATGTGCCCGGCCTGTAATGCCGATGCATTACAGGGCGCCGGGGAGGGTACCGAGCAACTCGAGCAGGTGTTGGGTGAGCGGTTCCCGGATATACCGCTGTTGCGCTTCGACCGCGATTCCGTACGCAGGAAAGGTGAGTTCCACCGTTTATCAGAACAGGTCAAGGAAGGAGAACCCTGTTTGCTGGTCGGCACTCAGATGCTGGCCAAGGGCCACCATTTTCCGCAAGTCACTTTGGTGGTCATCGTCAACCTGGACCAGGCGCTTTATAGTGCCGATTTCAGGGCACTCGAACGCATGGGCCAGCTGATGTTACAGGTTGCCGGGCGTGCGGGCCGCGACCGTTTGCCCGGCGAAGTTATCCTGCAAACCCATTACCCGCGTCACGAGGCTGTCGAGACCTTGCTGAGCTCGGGTTATGAGGGCTTTGCCGCCGATATTTGCAGGGATCGCCGGGCGGCGGCCCTGCCGCCTTTCACCTACCAGGCCCTGTTGCGGTCCGATGCCGTCAGCAAGGCCGACGTCAAGAGGTTCCTGCAGCAGGCCCGGAGCTGTTTTCCGGCCGGAAACACGGAAATTTACGGGCCGTTCCCGGCCATGATGGAACGCCGTGGCGGACGCACCCGCTGGTATTTGCTGGCCCAGGCACGCCGGCGCAAGGATTTGCACCGACAGCTGGATAAATGGGTCCCTGAGCTCCAGGAACTGCCATTGGGGCGCAAGGTTCGATGGGTGGTGGACGTCGATCCGCAGGATTACTGAGAAAAACGGGATAAATACTGCAAGCCAAAGCCGATTCGTGACCTATTACACTGATGAAGACGCCTGCATTTGCGCGATTATAAGCGCTTGAAAACAACCGTTTCAGAACCAATAAATCAATAGCTCCACCGAGTGAGCCACAACAGCAGGTCTAGAATATGGATTCCACCCAAGCAAAGTCAGACGAAGTCATACAGCCGCGCGATGAGCGCCAGGCGTTCAACGAGCTCAGCAAGGTCGCCAACGAATTGATCATCGGCCAGGAACGCCTGATGGAACGCCTGGTGATGGCCCTGCTCTGTAACGGTCATTTACTGGTGGAGGGCGCTCCGGGTCTGGCGAAGACTACCGCTATCAAGGTGTTGGCGGAACGCATAGAGGGTGATTTCCACCGCATCCAGTTTACCCCCGACCTGTTGCCGGCAGACTTGACCGGTACGGAAATCTATCGGCCGCGTGAAGCTGTTTTCGAATTCCAGCAGGGTCCGATTTTCCACAACATGATTCTCGCCGACGAGGTCAACCGGGCGCCGGCCAAGGTCCAGTCGGCCATGCTTGAAGCCATGGGTGAACACCAGGTGACGGTTGGCCGCGTCACCTATCCGATGCCCAAGCTGTTCCTGGTCATGGCCACGCAGAACCCGATCGAACAGGAAGGTACTTATCCCTTGCCTGAAGCCCAACTGGATCGCTTCCTGATGCACATTTCAATTGATTACCCGGGCGCCAAGGCGGAACAGGAAATCCTGGAACTGGCCCGTGGCCAGGCCCGTGACGAATTGGGTGAAAAACCCGAACCCACCATGCTGGTGACCCAGCAGCAGGTCTTCGAGGCGCAGAGCCAGGTGCTGGACCTGCACATGGCGCCGGCCTTGCAGGAGTACATCGTGCAACTGGTGCTGGCCACCCGTGAGCCGGGTAAGTGGGACGACGACCTGGCGGAACTGGTCAGCTACGGCGCCAGCCCGCGCGCCACGATCGGCCTGGACCGCTGTGCGCG
>JAPHTE010000468.1 GCA_026196445.1 Lysobacterales bacterium | reverse complement strand
GTGATTGGCCCGGACCAAGACTGCTGTGTTTCAGGCCTATCCTCGCTCAACTGGCGATGGCTGGAGTCGCCCGCATCCCGAAATACGGTTACGTCGACGTGGGTCGATTTGACCAGGTCAGGCACGCCGTAGCTGACCTCGCCGTCTGCGTAAATTATGGCCGGCGTGCCACGGAGTTCAAGTTGGCGTGCAAGCTGGTAATGTCCTTTTACCGGATTGCTGCATTCGGTGACGGGCAGCTCCTTGCCGTTCATCACCGCCCCCAACGCAGCAAGACGGTCGGCGGAGCACCAGACCGAAACCGCCTGGGCGAATGATTCGCCGGCCTGTCCGGAGCGAGGGTAAAAAAGATACTGGACTTCAATACCCTGCCTGGCCAGTTCTGCAGCCTGATGATGCAGCTTCATGCAATACGTGCAATTGGTGTCTACAAAGACGGTAATGACCCCGCGTCTTTGTCCCAGCACAGGTGAGACCAGGCGCTGATCAAGCGGTATGTCTGCAAGCAGCCCACGCCGAATTTCCGCGCGCCGCAACTCAGTCAGGTTCGATTCGCCCGAGATGGAAAGAACATCACCCTTTATTAGAAGGCTGCCGTCATCGGCCACATACAACACCTGCAGGCCGCGCACGACTTCCTTGAACCCCTCTATCGGCGCCGGCTTCAAATCATCCACGCTGGCTTTGATCTGCAGTTGGTCAAGCACCAGTTGCAAATTCTGGGCGGTGGTTTCCGAGCTGGTGCACATGACCGGAAACAAGCTAATGGTTAAAAAGATGAGTAATTTTCTCATGGTATTCCTCAAAGTAGGAGCCTGCCCGGAACAAGTACCGGGCAGGCTGGTTGAGAGGGCTAGCCCTCGGTCACTTCGGCAATCTCATCACTGATGAGGCCGTGTGCTTCGCGGTGCGTCTCGAGTACGTCTTCGGCGTTCCGGGCCTCGGACAAACAGAAGATGTCTCCCGACCGGGGATCCACCCAATAATTAATGAAGTGCACGTTGTGCGCGTCCTGCACGGCAAGGTCCTTGTCGTGTGCGGCAGCAACGTCCTCAACGCTGACTTTACCGGCACCAACCCTGTGTACATCCAGGAACAACCTGCTCGTCCTATCCCCGGCGGCCTCCTCGCCGGCTGATACCTGGTGAACATTTTGAGGTACCAAACCGTGAGCTTCCGAATGTGCGGCGCTGATGGACTTGGCGTCGTTCGCCGCGGCCAGGCAGTAAACCTTGGAATGCGTTTCATCGACCCAATAGCGAAGGAAATCGACGCCATACTTGTCTTGCACGGCCAGGTCCTTCGAGTGGGCCTCGGCCACGGCTTCGGCGGTTACCGATTCCAGGTCGTGTACATCCATGAACAGGAGCTTTGGTGTGTCGTCGGCGGAAACCGCCGTAACGGTGACCAGGATCAGCGCGGAGAGTTCTGCGATGAGTTGAAATCTGATCTTCATGATATCGCCTCCTCAATAATAAAAGTAAGGGTCGAGGACCCGAACTTCGGTGATGCGGTTGACCGGCAGGCTGTTTTTCTTTGCCGTATTCCGGATTGCCTCCGGGCTGGGGCCGTCATATACGCAGAAGGACTTTTTCTTGTCCACGCTTACATAGGAATGCACCCACGTCACCTCCTGATCGGCGTTTCGATCAATGACACCAAGACAGGCGTTAGCGCCTGCGGCATCCGTCGGTATGATGAGTCCATCGGAAAAATCACGTTCGATTACATATCTGGGCATGTCTCTATCCTCTTGGTTAATGGTTGGTTGGACCGAATGTCGATTCGGTTCATGGATAGAATAAGAATGCCCGGATGTGGGCAAATCGGCAGAACTGCCTATTTTTCTTACGGACGGTACCTAATTTTTGCTATCGATACCCATATTCCTGGCTTTCACCACGGCATCGGTGCGGGAATCGGCCTCCAGTTTGCCGAGTATTGCCGAGACGTGATGGCCGACCGTGCGCGGAGAAATAAACAGGCGGGCTGCGATTTCCGCGTCACTGAGGCCCTCGGACAGGGCATCCAGTACCTGGAGTTGCCGGTTTGTCAGACCCGCGGGGTTGTCGCGCGTGCTGGAGCGCGCGATGGCAGGCAGGTTTTTGACGCCCAGCGCGCGCAACTCCTTGCTCAATTTTGCAGCCGCTGGCACGGCGCCAAGCTCAAGCAGTATATGCAGCGCCTTGCGACGTGCCGGCCTGTCACCTTCCCATAACGCGAGCGCTGCCTCGTAGGGGCAACCGAGTTCTGTCCAGGCATGTGCGGCGCCCGACCAGTCACGGTCACGCAACAAACACCGGTGCGGGCGTGGCAAATCACCACCGGGATCCTTCTTAACACCCAGTTTGTTCAGCCACATGCCAAGTTCGCCCTTGATCCAGTTTTGCCCTACGCGTTCCGCCCAGTCGCAGGTTTCAAGCAAGCGGTTCGCGTCGTCCATGACGGTGCCAGATAACCAGGCATGTTCGGCCTTAGTCGCCATCAATGGTGCTATGCGCTCCAGTTCACGGGTGCCGGCGACGGCGTTCATTGCCCGTTCCCACGATCCCTGATAATCCGGGTCGCCACGACGCAAGCGTAGTTGTGCAAGAATCGTCAATGCGGGACTGCCAATCAACGACGTCCCGCTGTAGACCGACACCACCGCTGTCACATCATTGCTTGCGCGATCCCAGTCGCCGGTTTCAAAATACATACGTGCGCGCCAGCCGAGCATGTAGTAATACCAGGAATCAAGATCGCGATCCGAAGTGTAGGCCAGTCCCGCTTCGAGATATTTGGCTGCCGCGTCGTAGCGCCTGGCGGATACCGATGTACTGCTCAGGTTGGTGTAGGCTCGGGCCGCGTGTTCCTGAAAATTATTATCAAGCGACAATTCCAGGCTGGTCTCTAACTCAGGGGGCTCGGAGTCGGGCTCCAGACGCCGCAATGCGGTGCCAAGGTTATTCAGTGCGTGCGCCAGCGTCTCCTGGTCTTTCTTCGCGCGCGCGATGTCTATTGCCTTGTTGGCCCATTCGACCGCGGATTCATCCTCGTTACTGAGCATTAACAGTTGTGCGCGGTTGCTGCATGCCATCGCGTACTCGCTGTTATCGGTCAACTGCCCGCTTACAGCCAGTGCCTGCTCCGCATAGTCATCCGCCTTGTCGCGTTTGCCCGCAAACCAATGCAACCTGGATAGCCAGCGAAGCGCCCTGGCCATGCCCTGGTCATCACCCAGCGAGCGACAGAGTTGGAGACACTCTTTGCGCACCCTGATGGCATCTGGGATATTGCCAGTGAGGTACATTTCAAATGCCAGGTTTTCCAGCAATCTGGCCCGTTCCAGGTCATCCAGCGTATCCGCCCTGGCCAGCGCCTGCCGGTAGAAGACAACTGCCTCTCGGTGCGCGCCAAACCTTGCGGATTGTTTGGCTGCCCGGGGAGCGTATTGCAGCACCGCCAGGCCATTTCCTGCAAGATCTGCGTGGTGTGCCAGCCGCGCCAGGGCCGTGGGTGCCAGTGTTTCAAGCCCGGCCAGCACATGTGCATTCCAGCGTGTTCGTTGACCCGCAGGCATTGCGTCCTCGACAGCAAGTCGTGAAAGCTCGTGCCGAAATTTAATGAATCCGTTTTCAGCCACCAGCAGACCTTGTTCCGCACAGGCATCCACCAGCGCCAATGCGTCGGGAAACGCGGTCTCCAGCAAGGCCAGCTCACACTTGCCCGGCACCACCGAAACCAGGTTCAGTAACAACCTTGCCTGGTCGGAAATCCGGGAAGCCTTGGCCAAAATCGTGTCCGATACCGTTTTTGGCACCCCGCCGTCGGAACCGGACAGCAACTCCTGGACGAAAAATGGGTTACCCCCGGTTGTCTTCAGTATGGTTTCTGCCCCGGAGACGCCGAAATCACCCAGCCTGGCAATCGCCTCCAGGGACAGCGCCGTGGGACAAACCCGAACCGTCAGGTCCCTTGGCAAATCACCGATGACATGCTGTAGCGGGTGGCCGGGACCAACCTCGTCATCGCGGTAGGATACCAACAGCAGGCAATGGCTCCGTTTGATCCGGCGTCCGACGAATTTAATAAAATCCATGGTCGCGTTATCGGCCCAATGAACATCTTCAAAGACAAACACGGCTCCGGCAAAGTCGGGCGCCTCGATCAGGTTCAGGAATTGGTCATAAATGCTGTGGGCGTCGGCGCCGGAACGTAGCATCTCCAATAAACGGCCACCGAGTTGTTCGGCAATATCGAACAGGGGACCCAGTGGCCTGGCCACGAACAGGGCTTCACAACCACCCCAGTAGACATCGGACCGATTTTCCAATGAGTTTGCAAATTCCTCGATCAACGACGTCTTGCCGATGCCTGCTTCACCGCTTACCAAGCCGATGCGCCCGGCTCCTGTCGTGGCCTGTGTGTAGGCCTTACTGATTGTATCCAGACAGGATTGGCGTTCGAGCAGCATAATAAAAATATTATAGGAGAGGGTTCAGGACAAAGAAAATCACCGGGCTAACCGTCATGTGAGTGTCACCTGGGCCAGACAAAGACGTGGTATCTCATTCAATCGTGAGTAGACCAATTAACACGGGGTCCAGATACAGGGGAGATGGCGCTGCCCAGACGCAGTCCCCTGATCCGGTCTCACGGTCCATTGTAAGAGTTTCCTGAACCTGCTGCAGATGACATCCGGGAGAGTGTAACGTAGGAAGCAGTGGGTGACTATATCGCCCAATCCAATCCAGCGGACTATCTCGCAAATTACGTGCCTTTAGGCCGCACTTCCATCTCAACCATCGGGCAGGTCTACGAATTGCTGCTTGGTGGTGCGCACGAAGAACCAGTGGGTCTGGCCCGCTTTTGTCGTGAAGGCCACTTTGTCGCCGGTGACATTTCTGAATATATCGAGGTTGAAGTTGGGTGGCAGCCTGATAAAAACCTCGTGACAATCGATCTTCTCAACCAGTGTGCGCAGGTCCATCCCGGCCAGTTCGAGGTGTTGAAGACGTGTGACAGGTCTGCGCTGGTAGTCTCCGGGCTCTTTACCCCACGGCGGGTCAAGGAAGACGCTGTCAATATCGGCGGGCAATGACTCCAACGTCATGTCTGAGGTGATATCCGCTACAAGAAAATCAATTTTATCGGCCACCCCGTATAGCCGGGCATTGTGCCTGGCCATGGCCACCCTGTTTTCATCTATTTCTACGCCGGTAACCTGCTGGCCACATCGAGCAAAGGCTATGGATATTGATCCAATTCCCGAACAGATGTCCAATACCCTTTTCCCGCTGGCTCGTCTTGCCATGGCCAGTGCATATTTTTCGGGCACCATGGTGTATAGACCGGCGGCATCGACTTTGGCTTCGTCAAACCTGCTGAACAGGGCGTACCTCATGTTCCAGTAAACCTGGTACCTGGGGCCATAAGGACATTGATCTGTTTCTGCTTTGTTTGTCATGGGTTCAAATTGCCGAATGGTCGGTGCGTTCATTAACCCTGGCGCCTGTAAAAACAGCTATCATTCAGTCTGCGCCTTGACGGGGTTGTGCGCTGGAAAACAGGTATATTAGAACAAGAGGCATGAGAAATCAGGTGACCAAAGAGCAAGACTGGCTTGACAGCATGAAGGCGGGTGAGCAGGGTTTTGCGGAGGGTCGATTTACTGATGCGATAAAGGCCTTCGAAAGCGCGACAAAAATACTGCCCGGCCGGGTTGAGGGCTGGATCAATCTGGGTTCCGCGTTACTCGAGGCCGGTCGTGTTGAAACCGCTGCCACCGCCCTGAAAAATGCTATTTCAATTAAACCGGAACTGGCGTTACCGCACATGTTACTCGGTGACGCTTTACGGCAACTCGGGTTGAGTGCCCAGGCACTGGCGAGTTATCAGCGGGCAGTATCATTACAGCGATCCCCGATGGGGCTCAACAAACTGGCCTGTGCGTTACGCATCGCAAGAGACATGGAACAGGCAGAGAAACTCTATCAGGAAGCAGTCCGCCTGGAACCCGGGTTTACACTGGCGCAGGTAAACCTCGCGACCCTGAATATCGAAATGGAGAGATTCGAAGAAGCAGCGGCACAGTTGAGTGCTCTGGCAAAATTGCCGCTTCCACCCGCGGAAAGGAGAGAGGTCAAACAATCGATGCTGGCCCTGGATGCATATTTCCGTTTACAAGAACCAATCGCTTCCCTGGCCAGGGACAATAACCCGGCACCCCTGGAAACAGCGCTGGCAGACACATCCCACGGTGATGGCAAGGTGGACGAAGATGCCCTCGAGGGTATCCGGCCGTATTTTCAATATGCACACGAACGTGCAGATTTTCCTTCAATCTTGGCCACGCGACTCCCCGATGACTGGCCATTGATTGAGTCCCTGTTTATGCGTGGTATCGTCAATTCAGTGGATGATTACCTGGAAGTCAGTTTTGAAGAAGTATTCAGGGGCGAGGCGACCGGGGAACTGCGGGAATCCCTCAACATGGAAGCGGTTATACAGGCGGCACGTATGGCCCGCGGGGACCTTCTGGATCCCCTCAAGGCTGAATTGCACCTGCGTCAATGGCACGCATTGGCCTGCCGGGGCCTGGCCGGGTTCTTGCCGGGTCATTTCAAATACACCCAAAACTGGGTGGCCGCAAACCCGACTTCGAAACGCGTTGAACCGGCACTGGCAAGTTCGACCCTCAGGCATTTAATCAGCGATATGTATCGTCATTTGGAGCCGGGGCTCGCCCGTGCCGCATTTGCGTGGATTGCGTTGGGTGACCTCCATCCGTTCTCCGACGGGAATGGCCGGGTTGCCAGGAGTTGGCTGAACCGGGAATTGGAGTGGGCAGGGCTCATGCCGGCCCTTTTCGGCCACGAACAGGGACTCAAACAGGCGCTGGCTGATGCCATTCCCGAAGTGCACGCGGGAGCCGGTGATCTATCCCCGGTTCTCGACGTCATTGTCAAAGCCCAGGAGTTTGCAGCGGATTTCTGTGACCAGTTGGCAAAAAGCCAACGCGCCGTCATCAAGAACTGAGGGCCAGTCCGCTATTCAACAACAACCCAATGGAGCTTTAGCAATGCTGGAATTTGAACTGAAAGTCGACACCTTGCTGGCGCAACTCGCGGCGCTGTTGAACGGCCGTGGCTGGAAAATGGCAACGGCTGAATCCTGCACGGGCGGCTGGGTGGCCAAGTGCTGTACCGACCTGGCCGGCAGTTCCACCTGGTTCGAGCGGGGTTTTGTCACTTACAGCAACGAGGCCAAGCAGCAGATGCTGGGTGTCTCACATGACGCATTGGAAACCCATGGCGCGGTCAGCGAAGTAGTCGCCTGCCAGATGGCTGAAGGCGCTCAAAAAAACGCAGGTGTCGAGGTAGCGGTATCCACTACTGGAATCGCCGGGCCGGATGGCGGCACGCCGGAAAAGCCGGTTGGCCTGGTGCATTTCGGTTGGTGTGTCGCCGGTGAACCGGTGAGCTGCGGTGCGGTAGTTTTTGAGGGTGAACGTAACGCCGTGCGTCAACAGACGGTTCTGCACGCCCTGCAGGGCATTGTTTCGCGCCTGGAAGCCTTGACCTGACGCGTGTCGCCAAGGTGCGTGCCCACCGGATTTCAACGTTATCGCAATTTGAGAATACCCTGTTGCAGACTACGACCCATGGCATGGTCAGTGGGCTATTCAAGCAATGTTTGTAAGAAATTTGCGTAACAACAGGTGCCGGGCTTAAGACGCCGACAGGCCTGTGTCATAATGCCGTTTATACGGTAGATACCCGCATTGACACACAGGAGAGTAACCAGTGGACGACAACAGAAAACAGGCCTTATCGGCGGCGCTGTCTCAGATTGAAAAGCAGTTTGGCAAGGGCGCAGTCATGCGCATGGGTGACGGCACTTCCGTGCGCAATGTTGAAGTTATCTCCTCGGGTTCATTGGCGCTGGACGTCGCGCTCGGTATCGGGGGGTTACCGCGTGGCCGTGTGGTCGAGATCTACGGCCCTGAGTCCAGCGGCAAGACAACGCTGACCCTGCAGGTCATCGCGGAAGCCCAGAAACTGGGTGGCACGGCAGCGTTTGTCGATGCCGAACATGCACTTGACCCGCAATACGCGGAAAACCTTGGCGTCAATGTCGAGGATCTGCTGGTTTCACAGCCGGATACCGGTGAGCAGGCCCTGGAAATCACGGACATGCTGGTGCGTTCCGGCGCCGTGGATATCGTCGTGGTCGATTCCGTTGCTGCCCTGACCCCCAAGGCCGAGATCGAGGGTGAGATGGGTGACCGCCACGTTGGCTTGCAGGCCAGGTTGATGTCGCAGGCGCTGCGTAAACTGACCGCCAATATCCAGCGTTCCAATTGTATGGTGGTGTTCATCAACCAGATCCGCATGAAGATCGGCGTGATGTTCGGCAGCCCCGAAACCACCACCGGTGGTAACGCGCTGAAGTTCTATTCCTCGGTACGAATCGACATCCGCCGTATCGGCGCGATCAAGAAAGGCGACGAGGTCATCGGCAACCAGACGCGCGTCAAGGTGGTCAAGAACAAGATGGCGCCGCCATTCAGGCTGGCGGAATTCGAGATACTTTATGGCAAGGGCATTTCCAAGCTGGGCGAGTTGATCGACCTGGGTGTCGCCAACGGTATCGTGGAAAAATCCGGTGCCTGGTACAGTTACGAAAAAGACCGTATCGGGCAGGGCAAGGAAAACGTCCGCGCCTTTCTCGAGGAACACCCGGACGTAGCCACTGATATCGAATCCCGCCTGCGCGAAATGTTGCTGCCGAAAAAGAAGGTTGCAGAGGAACCCGCCGAGGCATAGCCG
>JAPHTE010000154.1 GCA_026196445.1 Lysobacterales bacterium | reverse complement strand
TCGGTGCGTTCGAAGCACTCGATATGGTCACCCGGCTTGACGTCGTTGTACATTTTCACACCGATCCCGCACTCGGTACCGGACTGAACTTCACTGACGTCGTCCTTGAAGCGCCGCAATGACTCCAGTTCGCCTTCGAATATCACCACGTTATCACGCAAGACCCTGATCGGGTTGGTGCGCTTGACGTGGCCTTCGACAACCAGGCAACCCGCGATCGCACCAAGTTTGGACGAGCGGAAGACATCCTTGACCTCGGCCAGGCCGATGATCGTCTCCCTGGTCTCGGTGCCCAGGAGGCCGGATATAGCCGCCTTGACCTCGTCGATGGCCTCGTAAATGATGCTGTAATAGCGCAGGTCGAGTTCGTACTCCTGGATCACCTTGCGTGCACTCGAATCGGCGCGTACGTTAAACCCGATGATGATGGCGCTGGACGCGTTGGCCAGCGACGCATCGGATTCGGTGATGGCACCGACACCAGAGGCGACCACGTTGACCTTGACCTCCTCGTTGCTAAGCTTGACGAGGGCGTCTTTCAGCGCCTCGACACTACCCTGCACGTCCGCGCGTATCAGCAGGTTTACGGACATCTGCTCACCCTTGCCCATGTTCTCGAACAGGTTTTGCAAATTGGCGGCCTGCTGTTGTGCAAGGCGGCTCTCGCGTTGCTTATCCTGTCGCTTGGCGGCAGCTTCTCGGGCCCGTCGTTCGTTGGCCACGACCAGTACTTCATCACCGGCATCCGGTACGCCGGACAAGCCGAGGATCACCGCCGGCATGGATGGCCCGGCTTCTTCGATCGCCTCGCCAGACTCGTCGAACATCGCCCTGACACGCCCGAATTCCTGCCCGGCCAGGACCATTTCACCCTGCTTCAGCGTGCCGTTCTGTACCAGTACGGTGGCTACCGGGCCACGGCCCTTGTCGAGGCTGGATTCGATCACCAGGCCCTGGGCGCGGCGGTCCGGATCAGCCTTGAGTTCGAGCAACTCGGCCTGCAGAGAAATGCCTTCGAGCAAGTCCTCGATGCCCTCGCCGGTCTTGGCGGACACATTGACGAACAGTTCCTCGCCGCCCCATTCCTCGGAAATCACTTCTTCCTTGGACAGTTCAGACTTGACCCGTTCGATATCCGAGTCCGGGATGTCAATCTTGTTGATGGCAACGATCAGCGGTACACCGGCTGCGCGGGCATGCTGGATCGCTTCCTGGGTTTGCGGCATGACGCCGTCGTCTGCCGCGACCACCAGCACAACGATATCGGTCGCCCTGGCACCGCGTGAACGCATGGCGGTAAACGCGGCGTGGCCCGGGGTATCCAGGAACGTGATGGTACCGCCCTTGGTCTCGACCTGGTAAGCACCGATGTGCTGCGTGATGCCGCCGGCTTCGCCGTCAGCCACCTTGGTAGACTTGATGTAGTCGAGCAACGAGGTCTTGCCGTGGTCCACGTGGCCCATGACCGTGACAACGGGTGGCCGCGTGATGCCTTCGCCTTCGCCGATCTCGTCCTCGTCGATCAGCACCTGCTCGATATCCTTGTCTTGTGCAGCAGTGGCTTTGTGGCCCAACTCCTCGACCACCAGGATCGCCGTGTCCTGGTCCAGCGGCTGGTTGATAGTCACCATCATGCCCATGTTCATCAGCACCTTGATGACCTCGCCGGCCTTGATCGCCAATAACTTGGCGAGATCAGAAACGACGATGGCCTCCGGGATTTCAACCTCGCGCACAACCGGCGCGGTCGGCCTTGAGAAACCGTGCTCGGACGGCCGCGAGGAAGTCGTAACGCGGCGGGTTGGTTTACGTCGGCGTGATGCGGCGCCAGCCACGTGCAATTCCTTCCTGCCGTAACGGGTGGCGGGCTTGGCACGTTCTTTCTTGCGCTTGTGTTGCTCCTCGGCCAATTTGCGGACCCGTTCTTCCTCGCGTTTGCGGTCTTCTTCCTCCGCTTTGAGACGGGCGGCCTCTTCCTGGGCTTTTTCTTCGGCCTCGCGCTGGGATTGCTCTTCGCGGGCCTTCAGTTCCTGCTCCTCGGCAATCTTGCGGGCGGCTTCCTCGGCCTCCAGGCGTTTCTTTTCCTCGGCTTCCAGGCGTTTCTTTTCCTCGGCCTCTTTGCGGGCGTTTTCTTCCGCCTCACGACGTTCCTGTGCCTCTTGCAGGGCCTGCTGGATTTTTTCGCGTTCCGGATCGTTCTTTTCGGCGTCGGCCAGGGCCTCGCGCTTGACGTAAGTGCGCCGCTTACGGAATTCCACGTTGACGGTCTTGGTCGAGGCCCGCGGACCACTGCCCTGGATACGCAACTCGCTGACGGATTTACGTTTCAGCGTGACCTTGCGTGGCGCAGTTGCGTCACTCTCTGACTTGCCATGCGATGAGCGCAGATGGGCCAGTAATTTTTTCTTGTCATTATTGGACACCGTGGCGTCAGCGGAGGTCAGATCGATATCTGCCTTGCGCATCTGGTCGATCAGCTTTTCAACGCTGACCCCCAGCACCTCTGCCAATTGTGAAACGGTAACTTGCGACATAAATATTGCTCCTCGAAGATCCTAGCCTAGGCTTCCTGGTCTTCTTCAAACCAGGGAGCGCGGGCTGCCATGATCAATGCGGCAGCTTCTTCTTCCGGCATGTCATCCACTTCCAGCAGTTCATCCACTGATAGTTCAGCCAGGTCTTCCTGGGTACGTGTACCTTTTTCCGCCAGGCGGTAGGCCAACCGTTCGGTCATACCTTCCAGTTCCAGCAGGTCTGCTTCCGGTTTATTGCTGTCGAGCGCCTCTTCCTTTGCGATCAACTGCGTCAGTAGCGCGTCACGCGCACGGCGACGCAACTCTTTGACCATGTCCTCATCGAACTCTTCGATTTCCAGCAGTTCGGAGTCCGGTACGTAGGCCACTTCCTCGATGTTGCTGAAGCCTTCCTGGACCAGGATGTTGGCCACCCCTTCGTCCACATCCAGGCGTTCCATGAACTTCTTCAGCACCTTGCCGGCCTCTTCTTCGCCTTTCTTGTCAGCGTCTTCCACGGTCAGTACATTCAATTCCCACCCGCTCAAATCGCTGGCGAGGCGCACATTCTGGCCGCCACGGCCAATGGCCTGCGACAGGTTCGCCTCTTCAACGGCGATGTCCATCGCCCGGCGCTCTTCGTCCACGACGATCGAGGCTACCTCGGCCGGCGCCATGGCGTTGATGACGAACTGGGCAGGGTTTTCATCCCACAGGATGATGTCGATACGCTCGCCGGCCAACTCGTTCGAAACGGCCTGCACACGGGAACCCCGCATGCCGACACAGGCACCGATCGGGTCGGTGCGCGGATCGTTGGAGCGCACGGCAATCTTGGCCCGGCGGCCCGGGTCGCGGGCGCCACCCATGATGGTGATCAGTTCCTGGCCGATTTCCGGTACTTCGAGCTCGAACAGGGCGATCAGGAATTCCTTGATGGTGCGGCTGGCAAACAGCTGTGGGCCACGCATTTCTGGTTTGACCTCGTAGAGAAAGGCACGCAGACGGTCACCCGGGCGCACCGTTTCGCCCTGGATCATGTGGCGCTGGGCAACGAAGGCTTCGGCGTTGCCTCCGAGATCCAGGTACACGTTGCCACGCTCGATGCGCTTGACGATGCC
>JAPHTE010000425.1 GCA_026196445.1 Lysobacterales bacterium | reverse complement strand
GGATGACCAGGCCGCCAACTGAGACGCTGAACACGCGGGCGCGTCTGCGGCTTTCGACCAGGTCGGAGCGCCAGTCCCTGAGCGCCGCGTGCAGCGCCAGCCCGATCAACACGGAATGCAAGATGACAAACGGGATCAGCCACAGGCCCCGGTCGCCGACCTCCGTGCGCAGAAACCAGTGCACCACGCCGCGCATGTCACCGAAGGCCAGGTAATGGCCGACGACGGCGGCCGCCATGTATACCAGATACAACCACAGGTAGGACCAGCGTAAGCGAAAAGTGTCTTCGAACAGCGATTTCGCCAACAGCCAGAAAACGAACGGTGACGCCAGCGCCAGTATGTTAAGCGGGATTTCCAGCACGGTCCAGCCCCATTCGAGCGTAATCGTGAACAGGTAAATCCCGGCGAGGCACACGGAAAAGATGGCACCCAGCATCAGGCTCGGTTTGTGCCGGCTTTCCCGGAGCAGGATTATCGCCAACAGGATCAGCAATGTGGTGTTGCCGGACCGGAAAAATAAATCAAGCGGTAACATGATTACCTGCCATTCGACGCTGAAGAATTGTCCCAGAGTATCCCATTTCCAGGTCCGCTTATATCAACGGTTGAGTCTGACCCCTTCGATACCGGCCGGTACGCGCCAGATATTGCCGCCGCGTCCGCCATTGAAGGTAGTCGTGACATAGATCAACTGGTGAGCGCCTCCGTTTATCCTGTAATCCGGGTGCTGCGACTATAGACCCAGGATGACTTATGGGAATCTGCCAATGGTCATAGGGTACTTTCAGGTACGCGCCGCGCACCTTCCGGAACACTGGAAAACCTTGCTGATTTTGAAAAAAGCTGCCGGATACTGAAATCCGTCAGCATTTTTCAGTATGCGTAGGACATCTTCCTTGTATCTTGCTTGAATCCGTCCCGAGCGGGTGACCGCACCCGATTCAACCGGCGTGAAGACCCAGATCGGCATCGACACGCTATCGAACCACGGAGTGTGAAACATGAACAAGACAAACCTGAAGAGAGCCTACTATTCCCTGAAAATCCTTATCCTGACCTGTGTCTTGCCGGGTTATGCCATGGCGGGCACGGACTTCCGGGATTTCGATCTCGCCAACTTCGACCGCATCCACGTCCTGGCGCCATACCAGCTGGAGGTCGTGCAGGACGATGAATTCTCGGTCGGCGTGACCGTCGACGACGAACATACCAACGACCTTGACGTGTACCGTACACAATCGACGCTGATCCTGAGCGTGCAGCCGGATCGCTCCAATTTCAAAACCCTTGGGGCCCGCGTCACCTTGCCGGCCCTGGACTCCATCGAAATCATCGGTGCGGGCAAGGCGGAACTTTCGGGTTTCAGCCAGCAGAAGTTGTCCGTTCACATCCTGGGTGTCGGCCGTGTCAGTGGCAGTTCTTTATGGGCCGACGAGCTTGACCTGTCCGTCATCGGCACCGGTGGCGTCGATTTCGGCCGGGCGGGACCGTTCCAGGATGCCAAGATTTTGCTTGACGGCGTCAACGAATCCACCCTGAACATGGCCGAGGGATCGAAGCTGCATGGTCTGATGGTCGGTGTCACGCGGCTGAATTACTGGGGCACGGACGTCAGCCTGGATGTGTTCAAGATCGGTTTGGGCAAGATCAAGCGTCTCGGGCCGACCTGGAACGGCCAGTCCCCTGCGCCTTCACCGGCCCCGACACCGATAGACTTCCTGTATTCGGGCTCCTGGTACAACCCTGGGCAAAGCGGCCACGGATTCTCGATCGAGATCGGCCGGAAACCCAACGGTACGCCGCTGGCGATCGTCTACTGGTACGTATTCGACGATTTCGGTAATCCGATATTCCTTGTTGGCAGCGGTGTACCTGACGGCAACGTGCTGGAGGTCGAATTCAAGGCGCCCCTCGGTATGGCCTTCGGTGAGTTCGATCCACAGAGCGTCGAGCGCAAGGCCGCCGGCACCGCGCGATTCGAGTTCTCGGGTCACGACAACGGTACGTTCAGTTACACGCCATCCGAATTTTCCATCCTGACCTGGGGCCACAGCAGCATCGAGGCATTGTCCATCAGCAAGCTGTTTGCCATCGACTTTCAATGATACGCGGCAAGGGAGCCGGGCTTTGAGCCCGGCTCAGCCGGTTAAAGGAGAATGAACAATGAATACACGTCGTTCAAGCACTTCACTCGTCATCGTGGGTACGGCCATGTTGCTGTACCCATCATTCGCCCCGGCCCAGGACACCCACGAAATCGGCCAGACAGACGCCGGCGGTGACACTGGCTGGTGCCTGCGGCTGGACCTGGCATGGGTCAACCCCTCGGGTTCGATCGTTTCCGTGGACGCAGACCACGGGGGGCACTTCGATCTCAACATGGGTGCCGGCGCCGGACTGCGCGGTGAATACCGGACTTCCGACCGGCTCGGCGTCGAGATCGGTCTTCTAAGCGCCGGTAACATCGACCTGGCAGCGGGGTCATTCGCGCGACACGGGGACCACGGCTTCAGCGTGGGCGGGTTTTCAATGTTCAGCGTGGGCCTGAACCTGCACCTGACTGACGGCAGCCCGATCGACCTGTATCTTGGCCCACAACTGGCGCTGATCAATTATGGCAGTGTTGATTTCCGGGCAGGCCATAACAGGTCCGGGGCGGAATTGAGCGCGGACGAGGACTTCGCCTTCGGCGCCATCGTGGGCGTGGACGTGCCATTGGGTGAAAGTGGCTGGATGATTCATTCGAGCGTGCGATATGTCGGCACCGACTACAGCTATTCCGTTGATGGCAGCGACTACGACAGCAGTTTCGACCCCACGATCTTCTCGATCGGTTTTGGCTACCGCTTCTGAGGTGACTTCACTCCGCTGGCCGTCTGAATGAAGGAGACGGCCAGCAGCAGGCCAAGGT
>JAPHTE010000317.1 GCA_026196445.1 Lysobacterales bacterium | reverse complement strand
CGGCTGAAAGAGTGCTGTGAAATCCTGCTTGGTGTTGAGGGTCGCACCATCGAGGATATTTTTGGTTTTCCCGATCATTTGAAGCTCAGGTCGTGCATGACGCTGTTTGCTTGTGTTGCAGAGCCCGGCAGCGTGTTCGAAGCGGTGCTGGCAGAGTATTGCCAGGGGCAGCGGGATGGCAGGACGTTGGAGTTGTTGGAAGGGCCGTAATCGCGATTGGCTTCGCCGATCCCTCCCGCAGGCATAACGCCTACAAGTCAATAAGGTATTTGACGATATATATTCAAGAGTGCTTCGCGCATATTTGCTAGTGCACAACTTCAATGTGCGGTTGGCTGATATTTCCTTGACAGGAATATATGCATTGGCACTAAGGGTGGGCATGTCACTTGAATTCGAATGGGATCCTACAAAGTCCCGACAAAATGTAAGAAAGCATGGGGTTTCTTTTCGTGAAGGAGCAACTGCCTTTGCGGACGAGCTTTCTTTCACAATCTCAGATCCTGAACATTCCGAGGGAGAATATCGGTTTCTTCTTCTTGGGCTCAGTTCCTCTGGCAAATTGCTAGTGGTAGCACACACCGAGAGAGGTGATAGAATCAGGATCATTAGTGTGCGTCGAGCAGCCAAACAGGAACGCGATCAATACGAGCAGAGTAAGCCATGAAAAAAGAGTACGATTTTAGTAAGGGCGTACGAGGCAAATATGCTGAACGCTTTGAGAAGGGGACAAATCTTGTCCTTCTCGAACCCGAGGTCGCTAAATATTTTCCAACGGCGAAAGCTGTAAACCTTGCCCTGAAAAGCCTTATTGCCGAAGGCAAAGTCAATCTGCCGCATACAGATATGCACAAGCCTGATTGAAATATGAAATACGCAGTCGTCATTGAAAAAGGCCCCGAGAGTTTTGGCGCTGAGTAACCAGGTGGTTCAGACTCTGACGATGGGCTGGAAAAGGCGCCGGTAATGGCTGGGTGTCAGGCCGGTCAGGCGTTTGAATACGCGGCGGAAAAACGAGGTGTCGTTGTAGCCCACCTGTTCGCTGATTTCATCGACCGGTTTGTCACTGGATTCCAGCAGGCGCTTGGCTTCCTCCACACGCAGGTTCTGCAGGTACTGGATCAGCGAGTTGCCCGTTGCTGCCTTGAAGCGCCTTTTCAGTGTCCGCTCCGGGATGTCCGCCAGGCTGGTGACCTGCACGATGGCATCGATATCGTGGAAGTGTTCCTGTAACCAGCCCTCGCACTTGCGCACGATGGAATCTCCGTGCGGCACCGGCCGCACCAGGCTGGCGTAGGGCAGCTCGCCCTCGCCATGCCACTTGAGTAGGTAAACCTTGGCGATGCGCAGCGCCTCGCCGGGGCTGGCGTGGCGTGAAATGATGTGCAGCGCCAGGTCGTGCCACGAGGTGGTGCCACCGGCGGTGACGATACGGCCCGCCGCATCCGCGTAAGCCAGGTTGGGGGCCGGGTCGAATTGCACCTCCGGGTAATTGTTGCGAAACAGGTCCTGGTAACCCCAGTGCGATGTCGCGTGGCAGCCGTTGAGCAAGCCGGTCTCGGCCAGCATGATGGCGCCGGAGCAGGCCGAGTAAATCGTTGCGCCTTTATCGTACTGGTTGCGGATCCACTCGATCAGGCGGGCGTGACGGCCATGCAGTGGTTCATCCGGTCCCAGCCACAACTCCGGAAGAATGATGATCTGCGCCTCAGGCTCGTCCGCAATGCAACAGTCCGGCGTGACCGGAATGCGGTTGCCGCAGCTGAAACTGCCCGGGTCCTTGGCGACGATACGCACGCGGAACAACTGCGCGTTACCGTCGGTGCGCACCAGTGTTTGCCAGAGATTGCCGGCCGACGAGAGCACATCCAGCATGCCGTAAAGCGCGGAGCCTGCTGTTTCAGGAACGGCGACGATCAGTACCTCGATGGGGTGGTTTTTGGCTGTTTTCATGTCTTTCGTACAATTAGTGGCATAAATAGCACTATATTGTCATAAATCCATCTTCCGCGCTCACTTTTTAACCACTATCGTTATCCCCAGGCTGCCAAACCGGAGCTTATGCGGAAAAAACGGCCAATCTTTTAAACAACCAAGGAGATAAACATGAAACAGACAAACCAGGCAGAACAGGTCATGAATGACACCACCGTCATGAATGGAATTGAAATGGATACACTGATGGCGACCGTCAAAGCAATCCAGGCTGAGCCCGAACTCGGCGCCTGCCATTTCCGCGCCAGCAACATGTGGATGGGCGGCAATCACAACCGCAGCACCGTGACCGGTTTTTACGGCGCGAAGCAGGAGATTGCCCACAAGCAGACCTTCATGATGGATGCGGACGAGCCCGCCATCCTGGCCGGCAACGACGAGGGCGCCAATCCCGTGGAGCACCTGCTGCACGCACTGGCCTCGTGCCTGACGACCAGCATGGTGGCGCACGCGGCGGTGCGCGGTATTGCCATCGAAGAGCTGGAATCAGAAATCGAAGGGGATATCGACCTGCGCGGGTTTCTTGGGCTTTCAGCCGATGTGCCAAAGGGTTACACGGCCATTCGTGTCATGTTCCGCGTAAAGGCCGATCCGGCCGATATGGAAAAGCTGAGTGAACTGGCCGCGTTTTCGCCGGTGTTCAACACGCTGATCAATGGCACCGATGTCGATGTCATGGTTGAGTCGATGTAAATACCAGCACGGTGTAGTAATTCATAGGATACGGACCGGGAAGGGGCAATGGCTGTTGCCCCTTTCCCGTTTGATCGCGAGCAGCGGAGCTGCTCCCTCCCACAAAAAAGCCAGGCCCGCAGGTACATAAACCTACAACACAGAGATGTAGTTGCCGATATTCATTGGTGACCAGACGGTTCATATTTGGCCGATGACTTCTTTCTTTTCATTACATATGTAGCTAATAAGCTACATTCCTTGTAT
>JAPHTE010000203.1 GCA_026196445.1 Lysobacterales bacterium | reverse complement strand
TTGTGATTACTTTTGCCAGATGCGCAGTTGATCTGTGTCATCTAAATTACACTGTGCAGTTTACATTTATTAATTACAAATGTAAACTGCACAGTGTAGTTTACAACAATATTTTCACTTTCCAAAAAGATACGCAAATCGCGATCGACAAATCTATCCGGATTAATACAAATGGCCAAACGTACAATTATTTTTATCGTCATTCTGCTGCTCGTTCTGTCCGTGCCGGCGTTCATCAAATACCGGCAAATCCAGGTTGCCATGGCCTCGATGGGTGGTGGCGGAATGCCGCCGACGAGCGTCGAGGCAGCCGAAGTCAGGCACGCGATGTGGCAGGATCGGGTCGCGGCGGTAGGCACACTCACTGCACGTGACGGCATTGATGTGAAGAATGAGGTAGAGGGTGTCATCGAGACCATTCACGTCGGATCTGGTCAGCGTGTCGAGTCAGGTGATTTGCTGGTTTCGATCAACGATGACGTCGAGCAGGCAGACATGGCCGCCCTGCAGGCGCAGGTAGCATTAGCCAAACTCAATTTCGAGCGCAGCCGGGTCATGTGGGAGAACAAAACCGGGTCCGAGCGCGAATACGACGACGCCCGCTCAGCCTTGCAGGTGGCTCAGGCCAACCTCGCGCAGGTCCGTGCCCGCATCGCCAAGAAAAATATCCGGGCCCCATTCGACGGGCTATTGGGCATTCGCATGGTCAACAAGGGTCAATACGTATCTCCGGGCACCACGTTGTTCAGTTTGCAGGACCACGGTGTGCTGTACACCGACTTTTCCATCCCGGAGAGCTATTTTCCGGTCATCAACCCGGGTCTTGAGGTTCAGTTCAAGGTCAGTGCTTACCCGGGCAGGGTATTTACCGGCAAGGTCGAGGCTATCGAGGCCAAGGTGAACGAAATGACCCGGAACATCAACGTCCGTGCCAGCCTGGAGAATGAAAAGAGCCTGTTATTACCCGGTATGTATGCTGACATTTACCTGGTACTTGCTCAGCCAACGGAACGGCTGGTGGTTCCATCCACGTCGATCGTATTCAGTTCGTTTGGTGATTCGTTGTTTGTCGTGAAGCCGGGTGAAGGCGGACAGCAAGTTGCACAACAGGTGCAGGTGGCCATCGGTGAACAGCGTGGTGACCTGGCGGAAGTCCTTTCGGGCCTGGCCGGTGACGAAATGGTTGTGCAGGCTGGAACCAACAAGCTCAGGAACAACGCTCCTGTGTCCATCAGCGAGCAACCCAGGCTGAAGAACTGATGCCCCTGAAGGAGCCTAAACAATGAAATTCACTGACTTCTTCATCAACCGGCCGGTTTTCGCGATCGTCCTGAACCTGTTGCTTTTGATATTTGGCGCCCGCGCGCTGATGGATCTGCAGGTACGGCAGTATCCCGACATGGAGATCGGGCAGCTGACCGTGGTCACCGCCTACCCGGGCGCCGACGCGGAACTGGTGCAGGGCTTTGTCACCACGCCCATCCAGGACAGTATCAGCAGCGTCGAGGGTATCGACTATATCAAGGCGAGTTCACGCCCTGGTGTCTCGATGATCGAAGTGATGCTGGAACTGGGCTATGACGCCAACACCGCAATGGCCGAAATGCTGAACAAGGTCAACGAGGTCAAGGGCAGGTTGCCGACGGACATTACCGACCCGGTGATATCCAAGGCCATGGCCGGTGACGATGCAATCATGTACCTCGCGTATGAAAGCGGGACCATGTCCGAGACCCAGATGACGGATTACCTGCAGCGCGTCGTGCAACCGAAGCTGACCGAGATACCGGGGCTGTCGCGTGCGCAATTGTTCGGCGGGAGGAACTTCGCAATGCGTATCTTCCTTGACCCGGGCAAGATGCGGGCCTTCAGCGTCAGCGCAAGCGAAGTCAACATGGCATTGCTGAACAACAACTTCCAGTCGGCGGCGGGGGAACTGCGCAACAGCTATACCGTGACACCGATCCGCGCCAGCACATCACTGCAGGACGCTGAATCGTTTGGTGCGATCACTGTACGGAGCGATGGCCGAAATGTGGTCAGGCTCGACGACATTGCACGTATTGAACTGAGCTCCAATACGGAGCGCTCAATCGTCTCTTACCAGGGCACACCCAGCGTCTACCTGGCGATCCAGGTCACCCCCAGTGCCAATCCGCTGGACGTCGCGCATGGTGTACGTGAGAAGCTGCCTGAGATCGCACTGGACCTGCCGACAGGCCTGAACCAACACCTGGCTTACGACGCCACCAAGTTCATCGAGGAATCCATCAACGAGGTACTCAAGACCCTGTTCGAAGCCACGGTGATCGTGCTGCTGGTCGTGTTTTTATTCCTCGGCTCGTTCCGTTCGGTGCTGATTCCGGTCGTGACCATCCCGCTGTCCCTGATCGGCGTTGGCCTGTTCATGTTGATAATGGGTTATACGATCAACCTGTTGACCCTGCTGGCACTGGTGATGGCGATCTCATTGGTGGTGGACGACGCGATCGTGGTAGTGGAGAACGTGCACCGCCATATCGAAGAAGGCCTGCGGCCATTACAGGCGGCAATAGCCGGCGCGCGGGAAATCGCCATGCCGGTGATCGCCATGACGGTCACGCTGGCGGCCGTGTATGCGCCGATCGGTTTCATGGGCGGTATGACGGGTACATTGTTCAGTGAATTCGCCTTCACATTGGCCGGTGCAGTACTGATTTCAGGCATGATCGCACTGACGCTGTCACCGATGATGAGTGGCAAGCTGCTGCACAGGCGTTCGAAGATGAACTGGCTTGAACACAGGATTGACGTGCTCTTCGGCCACTTGAAAAACACCTATATGAAACTGCTGGACTACACGCTCAATTACCTGCGTCCGGCCATCGTCACGGGCGCGGTGGTTCTTTTGCTGGCAATTTTTGCCATGTTCAGCATGACCCGGTCAGAATTGGCGCCTGTCGAGGACCAGGGTTTCATCATGGCAATGGGCATCGCACCTGATAATGCCAGCGTGCAGTACGTGGAGGCATACGCCAGGCAAATAGGTGAAATTTACCGGGCCCTGCCGGAATACGAGCAGGACTTCATCATTTCCGGATTCCCGACCGAGAACAACGTCATTGCAGGCCTGGTCATGAAACCCTGGAGCCAGCGCGAACGCAGCCAGGAGGAAGTGCAACCCTACGTGCAGGGGCAACTCATGGGCGTAGCCGGACTGCAGGCCTTCGCGTTCAACCCACCCACCTTGCCGGGTACACCGATGGGAATGCCGGTCAATTTCGTCGTCACCAGCACGATGGACCACGCTGAATTGTATGAAGTGGCCGAAGAGTTGCGCCAGAAAGCCATGCAGAGCGGAATATTCATGATGGTCAACAACACGTTGCGGATGAACAAGCCACAGATCAACGTCTCGATCGACCGCGCCAAGGCCGGGCAACTGGGCATCAGCATGCGCGAGATCGGCACCATCCTGGCCACCCAAATGGGCGATTTTCGCACCAATTATTTTGATATCAACGGTCGCAGCTATGAAGTCATACCACAGGCCGACAGAGATTTTCAGCAAACACAGGATGCGATCTCGGAGTTGTACGTGAGAACCATGAGCGGCAACCAGATTCCGTTGTCGACGGTGGTGAACGTCGAGCGGGAGGTCATACCCAACGCACTGACACAATTCCAGCAAATCAACTCCGCGACCATCGAAGCGATGCCGATGCCGGGTGTTGCCACGGTGGCGGACGCCCACGAGTTCCTGGAAGCCACGCTGCGGGAGATTGCGCCGGCCGGGTACATGCATGAATACGGTGGCCAAAGCCGTCAGTTTGAGAAAGAGGGCTCCGCGTTGATGACCACCTTCGTGCTCGCGCTGGTCGTTATTTTCCTGGTGCTGGCTGCGCAATTCGAGAGCTTCCGCGACCCGTTCATCGTATTGATCACGGTACCACTTTCGATATTCGGCGCGATGATACCGCTGTTTTTAGGCGTCGCGACGTTGAACATTTACACCCAGGTCGGGCTGATCACGCTGATCGGCCTGATCTC
>JAPHTE010000254.1 GCA_026196445.1 Lysobacterales bacterium | reverse complement strand
GGCCGGCCACACGCCCGCATCGTCTCGATCGACACCCAGGCCGCCCGTGAGTTGCCGGGCGTGCAAGCGGTATTGACCGCGGATGACGTGCCCGGGCGAAACCTGCACGGTATCGTGATACTCGACTGGCCAGTGTTGTGCGCCGACAAGGTTCGTTATGCCGGTGACGCAGTGGCCATCGTGGCCGCCGACACCGAAGCGGTTGCAGAACGTGCGCTGGATTTGATCAAGGTCGAGTACGAAGACCTCGAGGCAGTCACCAGCGCCATGGACGCGTTGCAGGCAGACGCGCCACGCCTGCACGATGAGCACCCGGACGGCAACCTGCTGAAACACATCAAGGTTCGCAAGGGTGACATGGCCGAGGGTTTTGCGGCGGCCGATGTCATTATCGATAAGACCTACCGCACCCCGACCACCGAGCACCTGTTCCTTGAGCCGGAGTGCGCAATCGGGATACCCGCCGGCTACAACCCGGCCGATTTTGGCGGCACCTTTGATCCCGGGGCCGATCGCGGGGAAACAGCCTGTCACGACAAGACGTCGATCTACGTCGGCAGCCAGATACCCTACCTGGACCGCGAACAGGCCGCTGCCGCGCTCGGCGTGGCCACCGACCGCGTACGCGTGGTCGCACCCTTGATGGGGGGTGGTTTTGGCGGCAAGGAAGACATTGCCGGCCAGATCCACGTGGCGCTGTTGGCCGAGCGGACCGCCCGCCCGGTCAAGATGCTCTATTCACGCCAGGAAAGCTTATTGTTCCACCCCAAGCGACACGCCACGGTAATCCGTATCCGCACCGGTGCAAAACACGACGGCAAGCTGACCGCAGTGCAGGCCACCCTGTACGGTGACGGCGGCGCATACGCCTCCCTCAGCGAGAAGGTCCTGACCCGCGCCACCACCCACGCGTCGGGGCCATATGATGTACCACACGTGAAAGTGGATTGCTTTGCCGCCTATACCAATAACGCGCCCTGTGGCGCCTTCCGTGGGTTTGGTGTTTCACAGAGTTGCTTCGCGGTCGAAAGCAACATGGACGCGCTCGCTGAGGCACTGGACATGGATGCCGTTGAACTGCGGCGTATCAATGCGCTGGATGTCGGCTCAACGACCGCCACCGGGCAGGTCATGCGTGAAAGCGTCGGTTTGCGCGATTGTCTCGAGCGGGTCGATCATGACATGCGAAACGGCGACTTCCGCTGGGCCTGGCAGGATGGACACCGGCTTTACGCCTGGGGCCTGGCCATTGGATACAAGAACACCGGCCTCGGCGGCGGCGCGCCCGACAAGGCCAGTGCCCAGGTCGAAATATACTGCGACGATGTTGCGGCCGGATCGGTACATGCCGAGGTACGCACCACTTCGGCCGAGCTGGGCCAGGGCCTGCCAGGTGTACTCGCCGCCTGTGCTGCCGAGGAGCTCGGTCTGCCCATACGCAGCATCAACGTCCTGCTGGGTGATACGGACCATTGTCCCGACGGTGGTCCCACCACCGCCAGCCGCCAAACCTTCGTTAGCGGCAACGCCGCACGCTTCGCAGCTCGTGACCTGGTAAAACAGCTGGCGCCGACCGCGGCCGAAATGCTGCGGTGTGCTGCGGAAGAAGTGGTGTTCAACGGGGGTCGAGTCAGCAACGGTGAACATTCCATCAGTCTTGCCAGCGTGGTCCGGCAGGCCTCCAACCAGGGTGTCTCGACCATGGCAGAGTACGAATACTGGGCGCCCGAGACCCAACCGCTGGGTGAAGGTGGCGACATGCACTTTGCCTTTGGCTTCTGCGCCCAGGCGGTACTGTGCGAGATCGATACACGTACCGGTGTCGTACAGGTGAAAAAAGTCATCGCGGCCCACGATGTCGGGCGCGCGATCAACCCGTTGACACTGGAGGGCCAGGTCGAGGGCGGTATCGTCATGTGTATCGGTTATGCCCTGACCGAGCATTACATCCAGGAACAGGGCCGGCCCTGGACCGGCGTGATGGCCAGGTACAAGGCACCCGGCATCAACCACGCACCGCAGATCATTTCGCATATCGTGGAGCATGAGACGAGCAGCGGGCCATTCGGCGCCAAGGGCGTTGGCGAGTTGCCCAGCATCCCGACCAGCGCCGCCATCACCAACGCGATTTACCGCGCCACCGGTGTTCGTGTACGCAGCCTGCCCGTGGACCAGGACGAACTGCTGCGGGCCATGAAACGCGGGGCTACCGACATTGAACTGGGCTGGGGACACAACGAAAAAATCCCCGCCGTCACCCTCGGAGGTGAGACTTGAAACTGATACCTGAATTAAACGAAAGCGTATTGGAAAAAAGCATCAACCGCGCCCGGGAGCGCAACATCCTGTTGCCTACCTTTGCGCAGATGAAGGACCCGCGTCTGGCACCCTCTGCCATCACCGAACGGCTTAATAACGTCGGGCTGTGGGACACGGATCCGGCCAACCTGTTCCGCATCACCTGGAAAAATGAACCAAGCCCGTTTGGGGGCGGTTTTGGCGAGGGCAACTGGATCGAGTTTCCCTCCTCGCTGACCGGTGTGGATGCGACCATCGTCGGCATCACGGGCAAGTGGTTCCCGACCGGTGCACACAAGGTCGGCGCCGCCTATGGCTGCCTGGTGCCCAGGTTGGTCACCGGGGCGTACGATCCCGTCACACAAAAAGCGGTCTGGCCGTCCACCGGTAACTACTGCCGGGGTGGTGCCTACGACTGCGCGCTGCTGGCCTGCCCTGCGATCGCGATTTTGCCGGAAGGCATGAGCCGTGAACGGTTCGAATGGCTGGAAGAGATTGGCACCGATGAAATCATTGCGACGCCCGGTACCGAGTCCAACGTCAAGGAAATCTACGACAAGTGCTGGGAATTGCGGCGCGAGCG
>JAPHTE010000088.1 GCA_026196445.1 Lysobacterales bacterium | reverse complement strand
TCTTGACCAGTTCGGGTAAGGCATCCACCGAGGCCCGGGTCGCCCCGACCACGTGATCCAGGTTTTCCAGGATCGCAACCAGGTGCTGCTGCTGTTCGGTATCCAGCTGGCCGCCTTCTGCAACGATGCTGAACGCGTTCGAAATTTCACCGATTGACCTGCTGGCCTGATCGAGAGACTCGTTAATGGCCTCCATCTCGACATAGACATCGACCTGCACAAGTGGCCGTTGTTGGGAGTTTTCCTGCTCAGAGGCAAGCGCCGAAAACGAAATCAGTCCACACAACAGGACATTAAGCAGCCTGGACATGTCTCGATCTCCTTGTTCTGCAGGTCCGTTTACCAGTCTGCTCAGCATTCTTCACAGAAGCTCACAAAATCCACCACATCCTTGTTGGCCTCTTCAAAAGTACCATGAGAGCATAAGACTTTATATTCATTACCAAACTCAAACACAGACTGGAATATGTGTTTATCGATTTGGGTGACGTAACAGAAAGTCACCTGTTGTGGATTAAAAAACTTGCCACTTGGATGCGGGTACATTTTCATTTATCGCCTCATGGATTTTCATTGTGACTCCGGTTCCAAATATTACATATTCGGCAGCCATGGTACAGGATTGGATAGAGGATTCCGTGTAATCGACAGGCACCGCCTGGTCTGGTAGCGTCGGGTTTTTCCGGATATGCCATGGATCAGTAACTGTTTACGCAAAAAATGCGTCTTAAGAATGATTGGCGGTGTTCACTCAGGGAGAATTCAACATGGATGGAGTTAAGAAATGCCTAGAATTCTCATTGCAATACTCACGTTTTCTTTCTGTTCGATAGCCTTCGCCGATCCGGTTTTGTATGTGTGTGAGCGGCCTGCCTGGGATGGTGTGGATGGCTGTGGTCCGCACAACACCTACGCCACTTACAAACTGCTGGTAAACACAAACGACTTCAAAAAGAAGCATTCGGAATATACCTTCCGCGGCAGTAAAGGCTGTAACGCCAACCGTGGGCACCGTTACAGTTATGCTTACCGGGCTAACGGCGACACGATCAAATTCGCTTTTGATCCAAAACCCGGTTCATCGAACAGCGTTCAGATGTCGACCATCACGCTCGATCTCGATTCGATGAAAGCGGTCATGAGTGGCGTGAAAGAAAGCCCGGAATTGACTTGCAGGGTCGAGCCGACCTGATCTTAAATCGACTAGGACACAGACCAGACCAAGACGAGCCCGGCCCATTCCGGGCTCGTCTGCTTTTGGCGCGGTAAAACATATCAGGGGGAAGAGGTAATGGCGCCTTTATCGCAGTAAACTATTGGGAGCGGGGCAGTAAATGTTCAGATTAGGTCTGCCCTGACATTTTGCAGTGACCCAGAAAAATTTGTGATCGAGGTTCTTGTCATATTAAAGAAATTGGAGATTTTGCATTCACTGGTATTGCTGTACAGCATGATCGTGTTGGCCTACTTGCTTACACTGGAAGTTTTCCGCGCTACCGGCACACACGAAGCGTCGAGAGGCCAGCAAGCCGCGACAGGTAAACGATGGAACTGAGCGTATTCGACATTTTCAAAATCGGTATCGGGCCGTCATCTTCACACACGATGGGGCCGATGTGCGCCGCCAACTTCCTCATCACCAAGTTGAAGAAGCACGGGATATTCGAAAAAACTGCACGAATACGTTGCGAACTTTTCGGCTCCCTGGCATCGACCGGCAAGGGTCACTGGACCGACCGTGCCATCATTTGGGGATTACAGGGAGAAGCGCCTGAGACCATGGATCTTGATTTGCAGACCGGGCGGTTCGAAGACGTCGTAGCCAGCGGGGAGCTGAAGTTGGGCGGTGAGCGGACCATCGGTTTCGTCCCTGAGCGCGACATCGTCTTCAAACCCGAAGAACTGCTGCCTTTTCATCCCAACGGCATGTTGTTCACCGTCTGGGACGCCAGCGGCAACGAGCTGTACGTCAAGCATTTCTATTCCATCGGCGGTGGTTTTATCGTTGGCCAGAAAACGGCCGAGGCAGACCAGCTCATCAAGGACCCGGTGAGTGTGCGTTACCCCTTCGCATCGGCTGATGAACTGCTGGAAATCACGCGGGATACGGGTAAGGGGATCGCTGAAATCATCTTCGAGAATGAACATGCCTGGCGCACGACCGAGGAGATTGAAGCGGGTTTGGCCAGGATTAATACGACCATGAACACCTGTGTAGAGCGCGGGTTTATTCAGCGTGGTGCGCTTCCCGGCGGGTTGGGGACACGGCGTCGTGCACCGGATCTTTACGACGCCCTGAGCCGCCAGGACGAAAACGCATACGGGGATCCGCTCGGGGCCATGGACTGGTTGGTGCTCTATGCCCTGGCGGTAAACGAGGAGAATGCGGCCGGGGGCAGGGTGGTCACCGCACCAACCAACGGGGCGGCCGGTATCGTGCCCTCCTGTTTACGTTTTCAACAGCGATTTTACCGGCGGCAGCCCGAAACGATGACCCGGGATTACCTGTTGGCCGCCGGTGCAGTCGGCATGCTCTATGCGACCAACGCGTCGATCTCCGGCGCCGAGGTCGGGTGCCAGGGTGAGGTGGGGGTGGCCTGTTCGATGGCCGCTGCCGGCTTGGCCCAGGTCGCAGGCGGCACACCAGAGCAGGTTGAAAACGCCGCTGAGATTGGCATGGAGCATAACCTTGGTCTGACCTGCGATCCGATCGGCGGCCTGGTACAGGTCCCCTGTATCGAGCGCAACGCCATGGCCGCAGTCAAGGCCGTAAACTCGGCCCGCATCGCCATGCGCACCGAGGTCAAAAGCGTGGTGTCCCTCGACCAGGTGATCCGCACCATGCGACAGACGGGGCTGGACATGCAGTCCAAGTACAAGGAGACATCAACAGGCGGACTGGCGATCAATATCACGGAGTGCTAATACCGGTCCAAATTTCCTGATAGGTATTGAAAAATGCTTCCGGGCCCTGTTCGATAGACTCGAGCAGGCCGGTTCGTCCCAGCTCGCGTTCAATTAAGTTGGCCATTGCTGCGCCTGCCACATACCAGAGGCGTTCACCCGAGGACATTTGGTCGACAACTTTCCAGTGTTCGTCGTTCAATGGCAGGTCGGATGCTTCTCGCAGGGCAGACAAATGACACCAATAATCTGAAAGGATTCGGTTGCGAACTTCATGGTCTTCTAGCGCAACGTAGTCCCTGTCCCGGCCGAGCGCGCCGGCCTCACGGCGGGAACTTCTGGCTGCATGCACGGCGAGCCCTTCCAAAAAAGTGGCATAGCGAACGAAATCATACAGTTCCCGCACGCTATCAATATCACTGATAAGGGGCATGGGATGAATTTGCATGACACCGGAGTGATGCGCTTCGTGGATGCAGTAAAACCAGATTTCGTCAGGCTGGTCCAGGAAGTGTCCATGCGAAAAATTGAGCGAAGCATGGTCATCCATGGCAACACCGATGTCGTAGCCCCAGGTGATGTGCAACGGATTCTTTGGTTGTGCACCAATAGGCAGGTAAGCGGCGGCCCGGGCAAGACAAGATCGCTGCCGGGCAGGGCGTTCGCGTGCGAATAGATAAAGTGCTTTCACTTTTTGCAGGACAGCGTGCGAGGGTATCTCTGCCAAAAGGTCGCTGGTGATGTCCCTGGCGGTAGTCGACGGTGGGTAATACCCGGTGCGGTCCGAATGCCTTTTTAAATGCGCGGCGGCGGGTGTGCCCGCGATCTCAATCAACAGGCTTTCTGAGGGGTTTTCAAAATAATCGATGGCCAGGGTGAGGTGTGAAAAGTCAAAAGCCGAGGGAACGGCAGGCGCAGATTCAGCCAGGCAACATGCCGGGGGGATCAGCTGCACCAGTACGCAAAGCATCAGCATTTTCCACTTCATGTGAAAAGATTAGGAGATTGTGCCGCTGCCGACAAGCAGCTGAGGCAGCGCTGTGTTGAAAAAGGCCCAGCTTTCAGTGATGCGCCAGCTTCCTTTCCAGGATAATTCCGATCAGTCCCATCATCGCCATCAGGATTCCAACAAATACGATGAGTTTACTTTGCCAGGGGGTTATTTCGGTTTGACCCGTAAGATGGTATGTCCTTGAGCCACCTTCGACTGGTACGTTATACAAGTATCCTTTAAAGCTTTTTTGTTGCACGTAGTCCTCGTTACGCCTGGCGGTTATTGAGTCCAGAAATTGATCCTTTTCTTCAATGCTGAACGCCCGGGGCAGACTCCCGCCTGGGTTACGGAAGAGCTCCTTTGATTCACCCTCATGTATAACGCCATACGAGGTGTATTGATAGACAACATTTGGCAAGAACAGGTTGACGTAACCTGCATAAACCAGGGCCAAGCCGAGCGATACGCAAAATGCGGAGGCCAGCAGCCAGCGCTTGCGGTTGCCGATGATCTGCTGTCTTTGCTGGTTGAAATAGGCCGCGACATCGGGGACCTGACGCAACTTGTTCCGTGCGCCCTGGCTCAGGTCGCCGACAAGGTCGGCTATTTCCAGGTCAAATTCATCCAATATGCGGTTGAATATGTCGTTTGACGGCAGCGACTTGCCGTTTTCGAGTTTGGACAGGTAAGATTGCTCGATGCCGATGGCCTCGGCCAGTTCCGGCTGGGTAAGCCCTTTCTCGCCACGCAGTTGTCTGAGTTTGTCACCGAAGTTCATTGTCCGCTCCTTGTGTTCGTAGTTAAGTCCGAACAAATTCTTGGACATTCCAGCATGCATTGATAGATGAATAATCGAGAATTTTCAAGAATATTCAAGAAATGACAGGATAATTTGACAATTGATAAACGAAATACGGCGTGATCAGTCCAGTTTCACCCGCAACAGGCAAAGGTGGTTAGATGGTTGTGAATGCCCGTGAACGGGTGGCGGTAACCTCTCAGCTCAACGCCCGATGGTATTGCTCAGCGAAAGCAAAGGTTGCGTGCTGCCCCCCGGAATGCAGGAACACGATGTCGTCGTAAAAGTCGTCCGGGCGTGTTTGCAACTGGTGCAACATGCCGCGGAAAGCCTTGCCGGTGTATACCGGGTCGAGCAGCATGCCGGTTTTACGCGCCAGGCTCGCATAAAAACGCAAGTCATCATCACTGGCGATGCCATAACCGTCACCGACGAAACCGTCGTAAATGTTCAGCGGTCGAGGCTCGTATTCCACGCCCTGGGTGGCATACATATCCATAAATTCTGCTATTAGCTTTCTGATCTCGCTGTCAAAGTAATCGGCCGTATCGCTGACGTTCACGCCGTGGACGCGGGATGCATGCGAGAAAGAAGCGCACCCCAGTTCGAGGCCTGCGAAGGTGCCGCCGGAGCCGACAGCGCAAAACACGTCGAACGGCGCATTGTTCAGTTTGCCCGGCAGCAACTCCATTGCCGCAAGATACCCCCAGCAACCCAGCGGGCATGAGCCCCCCAGGGGGATGATATAGGGCGATGCGCCCTGGTCCCGCAGATCGCTTGACGCCTTGTGCAGAAAGCTGTCGAATGAGTGCCCGTGCGCCTGGTAGGTCTCGGCAGAAATGGTGACGTTATGCGTCCCGGCGATCGTGTCGAGTAGCAGGTTGCCGCTGGCAGGGGCGCCGTGGTCAAGACCTCCCGGCGGTTCTCGCATCACCAGCGTGACGTCCCAACCCATCCTGCGGGCTGCGAACGCGGTGGCGCGGGCGTGGTTGCTCTGTACCGCACCACAGGTGAGAAGGTGATCGGCGCCCTGGGTGGCTGCCTCGCCGCAAAGGAACTCCAGCTTGCGGACCTTGTTACCGCTCAGTTCCCAGCCGGTCATGTCGTCGCGCCAAACGTGGACGCGCTTGCCGAGCTGTTTGGACAGACCGTCCAGTAACTGCAACGGCGTTTCGCGATTGGCCAAACTTACGCGTTCGGGAAATTCAACTGCCATGACGTGCGCCTCGGGTACTGAGCATGCTATTTGCCAAATAAGTGATGATATTTTGGGTCAGGGTAAAGTGCCAGAGCAATATTCTCTGAAGTTATAGGAACCGCTGGCCCGTAGCCGGGATTTTGAGGCGGTAGAGGCGACGGGATGTTGTAGAAATGCAATGGAAAAAGGGCTCTGAAGCCAAATATTCTTCAAGAAATTTCAAGAATAGAAGTGCTACTCTGGCATCGGACCCCAAGAATTCAAGGAGAAGTTGTGAAAATATCAGGAAAATTTGAGGTTAATCTGAGCCCTTTGGATACCCATGCAGAGGGTCAGAACAACATCAGCCTTGGACGCATGTCGATCGACAAGGTATTTCACGGTGATCTCGATGCAAAGAGCAGGGGAGAAATGCTCAGCGCCATGACGCCTGTAAAAGGTTCGGCAGGCTACGTCGCCATCGAACAGGTCACGGGAGCGCTGGCAGGAAAGCAAGGCAGCTTCGTTCTGCAGCACTTCGGAGTCATGCATGCTGGAAACAACCGGCTCGTCCTGGAAGTTATTCCTGGTTCGGGGACAGGTGAGCTCTCCGGCTTGACGGGAGAAATGTCCATCAGCATAGAAGACGGTCAGCACTTCTATGATTTCGATTATGAACTGCCCAATTAAATGAACCGGATGACAGGTGTTTCAGGCCGGTAGAGACAGGTGCACTCAAGCGCCGGATTCTGACCCCAACACTAATTGACTCACATGACCCTGGAGCAGCAGTGTCTTGATTGAACCTGGTCAACCTGCGGGCCTGGTAGCGTTCTTGGCCCGCACGTAGACCTCCTTGCTGACACGCGCTACCGCCACGCCCTCTGCATCGTGCAGATCCAGCTCAAAGTGATAGGTTTTCTTTCCAAGCTCATCCACTTCCCGTTGAATCTCCCCGATGCGCTCAGGGCTGATCTCGAATACACCCGTAATCGTTCCTTTGGCCGGCTTTAAAAACTCGATCCCGGCCGACTTGTCCCAGACGATGTAGTTGCGGCCCAGGTTCATCATGAGTATGAAGACATAGAACGGATCACTCATGGAATACAGGCTTCCACCAAAGTGTGTTCCGAAAAGATTCCGGTTGTACCAGCGCAGGCGCAATTCAACCTCGAAACGCGTAAAGTCATCGGCGTGCGATCGCACCCGCACGCCCATGCCAAGGTACGGCGGGAAGAGGTTCACCTTCCTGATCAAGCTACGGTATTTTTTATTTTGCATAACAGCCCTCCACCACGATACTGGATCCGGCACCTATTGGTTTTTTTTCAATTTGAATTCACTGTCGGTCCAGGGAACTTTTCTCAACGAGATCGATTAGTATTCGCTCGACAGCAAGAGTATTTATTCTGACCCTCAATGTTGGCGCACCCGATTACAAATGCTGAGACGACAATATTGATTGTGATAATTCCCATGGGGTTTCCTGCAGATTAACTTTCCAGGCTGACCCCAATTATTCCATGCTGCTATAGTCCTTGCCGCTATTGAAGATCAGGTCAAAGCGATTTTCGCCCGTGTTGTTGGCAAAGGTGTAACTG
>JAPHTE010000224.1 GCA_026196445.1 Lysobacterales bacterium | reverse complement strand
TCTTGCGCCCAGTTAGCGCACCTGATGGCGCTCCACGTTTTGACAATAGCGCTGCTATTGCCTGCAACGCGTAGCACCACCATGCACGCCATTTGGAGCACAATCTAACCCGATAAACAGGGCTGATTGTTGATACCATGAGCCCGGCTGTACAGTGCGTTAATGGAAATTTGAGGGGACATCGATGGATCCGTTATTCAGGCCTTTGGAGTTCAGGTGCGGTGCTGTCATGAAGAACCGTTTCATGTTGGCGCCAATGACCAACACGCAAAGTCACCAGGACGGGCGTTTGTCGGAGGACGAATACCGCTGCCTGACGATGCGGGCGCGTGGTGGTTTCGGGCTAACCATGACCTGTGCGTCCCACGTTCAGCCCCACGGCAAGGGCTTCCCGGGGCAGTTGGCATGTTTTTCAGACAACCACCTGGCCGGGTTGACCCGGCTGGCACAGGGCATCAGGGCACAAAACAGCCTGGCGGTGGTGCAGTTGCACCATGCAGGTATGCGATCACCAGCGGAAGAGATCGGCGTGCAGCCGGTGTGCCCATCCGATGATGCAGAAACAGACGCCAGGGCCTTGACAACGGGTGAGGTCGAACAGTTGATCGAGGATTTCGTAAATGCCGCTGTGCGGGTTGAAAAAGCGGGTTTTGACGGCGCTGAAATCCACGGTGCACACGGCTACATCATTTGCCAGTTTCTGAGCGCCGATATCAACCGGCGCACGGATCACTATGGCGGCTCGCTGGAAAACCGCGCACGCATCCTGTTCGAAATCATCGAGGGCATACGCCACCGCTGTCGCCCCGGTTTCATGCTGGGTGTGCGGCTGTCACCGGAGCGGTTTGGCGTGCGCCTGGGCGAAATCATCGAGGTTGCGCAACAACTGCTGAATGACAGTCAGATCGATTTTCTGGACATGTCGCTGTGGGATTCATTCAAAGAGCCCGAAGAAGAGGCATTCAGGACCCGGCGTCTGTTGGATTGGTTCGTGGCTCTCGACCGTGGTGAGACCCGCCTGGGCACCGCGGGTATGATCCGAACGCCCAAGGATGCAGCGCTTTGCCTGGATGCCGGGGTGGACTTTGTCCTCCTGGGCCGCGCCGCCATCCTGCGTCATGACTTTCCCATGCAGGCATACAAAAACCCGCAACTCGGGCCGGTGAATCTCCCGGTAAGCCGTGCCTATCTTAACTCGCAGGGTTTGGGTGACAAATTCGTGGATTACATGAAGCGCTGGGATGGTTTTGTAAGCGAGTCCTGAGCAGACCGCTACTGCGTTGGTATTGATCCGTCAGGTGGTTGGCCTGTACCTGGCGGCGGGGCGTCTGAGCCAGACGCTTTTTCCGGTAAATTTGGCATCACGCCGTTTTTCAGCAAGCCACGCAGGTCCATCAGCCGCCGGTGGAAGAAATGGCCAGCCTGTTCCATGACCAGGAGTTCAGGTTTGGGTTCGACATCTTCCAGCCAGCAGATCACGTCTTCGAGCACCACGACATCGTCCTCATCACCCTGCACGACCAGCCATGGGCACCCGGGGTGCTCCAGCTTGGAAAACTCGAAGCGGTCGACCGGCGGGGCTATGGAGATCAACTGTCCGAGCTTGAGGTTTTGCGCCGCACGCTGTGCGATATAGGAGCCAAACGAAAAACCGGCCAGCCACAGATCGTCGTCGGGGCGGGTGCGGCGTACCCATTCGGTCACTGCGAACAGGTCATCGGATTCACCATAACCTTCGTCGTGCTCACCCTCGCTTTCACCCGCGCCACGGAAATTGAAACGGATGGTGCGCAGGCCGAGTTCGCGCATGGATCGTTCGATGATGGTCACGACCTTGTTGTGCATGGTGCCGCCATGCAGAGGATGTGGGTGGCAGATGACGATGGTCGCCGGCCGCTCGTCTTCAGGTTCCGGCACATCGGCGACACATTCAAGTTGGCCGACCGGCCCGCGCAGGAAAAATTCAGCCCTGGACGCCGGGAATACATCGTTAATTGTTGTGATGTGAGAATCCGCCATTTAACTGTTTCACCGCGAATAGGCAGGTATGCATCATACCGCAGTCTGCTGCCGCACTCTATGGTAGTCTGGCTGCATGAATTTCCTGGCGCATTTATGTTTAGCCAATGGCGATAGCGGATTAATGCTCGGTGGCATGATCGGTGATTTTGTGCGTGGCCGTCGGGTGCTTAAAATATACCCTGAACCAGTCCGCCAGGGGATCGTCCTGCACCGTTTTATCGACCGTCGTACCGATCATTCCCCGGTCGTGAAAAAACTGCGGCGCGTGTTTCCGCGTGAGTTCAGGCGTTATTCCGGCATCATCATCGACGTGGCTTTTGACCACGAACTGGCCGTGAACTGGTGGCGTTACATGCCGGGCAGCCTGGAACGCTTCGATGTGGAGGTGCGTGACCTGTTACACGACAACCGGCACCTGGTGCCGGAGGGCGTAGACCAGTTCATGCAATATGCGGATTTGCACGGCCTGTTCACGGCCTACCGTGAGGAAGATGTCATCATGTTCTGCCTGGCCGGGATGGGCACCCGCTTGTCGAGGCCCAATCCCTTGCACCGGGTGGCAGAGATTTGGCCGGAACTGGCCCCGCAATTCAAACCGGCATTCCGGGAGTTTTTTCCACAAATTCAAATGGACGTGCTCGAGTGGCGTAATAATAAATCGGATTTATCCGGGGAATAAAAAGCGCCGCTATCAGCGGCGCCCCGGATCGCCCCTGTATGACGGTTAAGCTTATTGCGTCATAAATTCAACAACAGCCTGTATCTGCTCGTCGGAAAGGTCAGGCCTGCCACCACGAGCAGGCATGGCGTTCAAGCCGTTCAAGGCTGATTGCACCAGAGTGTCGATACCTTTCGCAGTGCGTTGGGCCATGGCGTCGGTGCCGGGTATTGGTGCGCCTGCCGCACCCGTTGCGTGGCACACACCACAGACCGAGTTATAAATCATCTCTCCATCCAGGCTGCCCTCAAAGGCTACCGCGGGCTCCTCGGAGACGACGGTAGCGGCCTGCTCGATGGCGGCGGCGCCGGTCTCGCCGCTGTAAACCGCAGCTACCGGCTTGATGCGTTCTTCAGTGAGTGCATCGCTGGAGGCGCTATTTTGTTCTTCCTTGAAGCCGATATCCCTGGCGAGAAAGGCTATGAAGATTGCAAATACGACCAACAGCCCGATCACGATACTGATGTTCTTTATGAATGTACTATCGCTCTGTTCTTCCACACGACACCTCTGGTAAGGTTTTTCTGTCCCGACTGCCAATGGAGTCGGGCCTCAAAAGGGTGTTTAGTATAGCCGTATCAAACTACGACCGGAAGTTAGCACACGTTTCCTTATGCCGGGAAAACAGCTAAACTACGCACCCTCAATTTTCAGTGCCTTAGCAGGTACAATACGCAAAGACGAGTACTGCACTCCACGTGGCGCAGCCACGGAGGGCAAAGAACAGAGTTAAGTAATACAATCAGGTTTCAGCGCCCGTAGCTCAGCTGGATAGAGTACTGCCCTCCGAAGGCAGGGGTC
>JAPHTE010000403.1 GCA_026196445.1 Lysobacterales bacterium | reverse complement strand
ATCGGCAAGAACGCGAGCGTGATACTTGGCGAGGCCGGTATTCCCTGTGCCGGTGATCCACCGTTGCTGGTCGCACGGGTGGCGAATGATCACCCGCTGGTCTGGACTGAACAAATGATGCCCGTGCTGCCGGTCACGCCGGTTCCGGATGTAGATCGGGGCATCGAGTTGGCAAAGGAGGCTGAACATGGTTTTGGCCATTCAGCAGGCATGTACTCAAGCAACATCGATGCGCTCAGCAGCATGGCCCGCAAGATCAACACCAGCATTTTTACCAAGAACGGATCGTTTTTTGCCGGTCTGGGTGAAGGCGGTGAGGGTTATACGAGCTTCACTATCGCCAGTCCTACCGGTGAGGGTCTCACCGGACCGGTCGCGTTCAGCCGCCTGCGGCGCTGTGTACTGGTCAAGCATTTCCGCATAGTCTGAGATTTCACGATGAAGGGAGAGAAAAGACACGGGGCGATGGCATTGCTGGAGTTCCGCAGCATCGCGAGCGGCGTACTGGCAAGTGACCTGATGGTCAAGCGCTCCCCGGTTGCATTGCTGCGCTGCGGGAGTATTCAACCCGGTCGATTTCTGATACTTGTCGGCGGCAGCGTCGCCAGCACTGAAGAGGCGTATGCAGCCGGAATGCGTGTGGGCGAAGCTGAGCGCTCATTAGCGGACCATGTTTTTCTTGGTGACGTTCACCCGTACCTGCACGACGCGGTACTCGGTGTGCGGCGTGATCTCGTGGGTGATGCACTGGGGGTCGTGGAAACTGCTTCCTCGCCGGCATTGCTGGCTGCCGTCGACGCCGCGGTCAAGAGTACACCCGTGCTACTCTCCGAGACACGTCTGGGTGATGGCCTGGGTGGCCATGCCTTAGCGCTTCTGAGCGGAAACCTGCATGATGTGGAAACGGCGCTGGAGATTTGTGTCGAGCGGGCAGGAAGCCGGCTGCTGGCCCGGACGCTGATGCCAAGGCTCGATCCGGATCTGCGCTCAATTCTGGACGGTGGTACGCGTTTTGGCCCGTGTCCCCCCCATGAACCTGCCGGTGCGGAATTTCCAGAGGAGGTTGAATGCGCCTGGGACGTGTAATAGGCACGGTGGTCACATCCGCACTGGTGGATGAATTATCCGCAACGCCATTTCTATGGGTTCAGCCACTCGACCGTGAAGGGCAGGATGATGGCAAGCCGCTGGTCTGTGCTGATCCCACCCGTATGGCGGGACCCGGCCAGGTGATCTATTGGGTCAACAGCAGGGAAGCGGCGCTGGCGCTCGATCCATGGTTCGTCCCGGTTGATGACGCCATTGTCGGCCTGGTCGACGAGGTCAGAAACTATTCTATGGACGAACTGGACAGATGATTCTGGCCCGCGTAACCGGCAGCGTGGTATCGACTATTCACCACCCGATCGTCGATGGGCGCAGATTGCTCCTTGCCGAGTGTCTTGACCAGGACGGTAAACCCACGGGTGGCTATGTTATTGCCATGGACGTGGTCGGGGCCGGTAAAGGTGAAGTTGTGCTGGTTCTCGATGAGGGCAACGGCGCCCGCCAGGTGCTCGACGACCCGCAAGCGCCCATCCGCTCGATCATCGTCGGCATTGTCGATTCGCTCAGGTTAGAGCCGGACTGACATTTCAGGTGTTGGATTCGTCGTGCTCGGGAAAAATGAGTTGCCCGGTATCGAAGCCCAACTCCCTGGCTTTCTCCAACAACTGATCCAGGGTCGCAGGTTCAAGTTGCGGACTCCGTGCCAATATCCACAGATATTTGTGGCTGGGACCAGCAACCAGTGAGTATTGATAGTCTTCATGGTCGAGGGCAACAACATTATAAGCACCGTAGAATGGACCAAAGAATGATACCTTCAATGCGCCGGTCGTGGCATCGCCGATAAAATACGCTTTGCCTTCCGCGCTTTCCCATTCGGATGTTTCAGTGTTGAAGCCCCGGTTGATGACGCGTACGCCGCCGTCTTCACGGAGGCTGTAGGTTGCTGTTACCTGCGAGAGGCCGCGCTCAAAAGAATGATCCAAACGCGCGATTTCATACCAGGTGCCGAGGTATTGTTGCAACGAAAAACCTTCAACGGCAGTGAACTTGTCGCTTGTCATCACGCAACCGGCCACTGACAAAAGCACCAAGACCGACAAAAAGAAATTCCTGGCCTGGAGTGTGATGGTTCTGTTGATCATGGATATGTCCATCCCTTAATAATTATGTGAATCGTAAGCCCATTGTAACAGCGCCTGTCTTTGACGCGGACGACACAGCAGGTCGCCGCGTATGCAATTCTTACGGAGTTGGCTGATGTGTCGCTGCATGTTTTTCCAGCGCCTGATCTGGCGCTCGTCATCCGGGTGGCGCCGCCCCAGATAGTAGCGGCAATACCATTGAAACCATCCCCGTGGATCGTCCTCGTGAATCCAGCCGTACAGTCGGTCAGGTACTTGCCGCCGAATACTCCCATTTCGAGCATCCGGGCCGGCGTGAGTTCAGGCTTGAACTCCGGATCGAAGTTTTTGCCTTCCGGTTCGGTCAAACAGTACTCGTAGCCGCTTTGCATCAGGTCGTTGACCTTGATCTTGCGAACAGCCGGTTTTGTGTTGTTTCGCTTCATCGTTGATCGGGTTTTCGGCATGCGCGGTCCGGGCAATGACCGCCAAGAGGGCATTAACAGCCCTCTTAGCGGTCTGCAATTTTTGAGTGTTCGTAATGTTTCTATTCAAACTCTCCGGCATGCCGGGGTCAACAGAAAACCATTGACCCCGGCCTCGCCGGACTGTCTGGGCTGGTGCAGCAGGTCAGAAGCTGTAGCGCAGGCCCAGGTTGAACAGGGTATCCGAGTTTTCGACATCGAAACCGGCGCTCAGCAACGGCGACTTCACCGACGCGTCCTCTGTCTGCCGGTAACGCATGTCACCAAACAGCTCAATCCTGTCATTGAAGGCGTATGAAGCACCCAGGATGAACTGGTAGGAATAACCGGAGTCGCTGTCGTTAATGACGTCGACGCCAGACGGCATGAATTTGACATCCGTATCCGCATAGCCCACGCCTGCACCAATGTATGGGGAGAACGCAGAATCGTGCATGAAGTCGTAATAGGCGTTCAGGTAGAAGGTGCTGGTGTCCTGGCTGCCCTGACCATCGGCCACGAGCTCGCCGACCGTCACGCCCAGATCACCAACGTTGCCGGTCAGCAAAACGCCTGCGTCGATGTTGGTCAGGTCAATACCTGCTGCAGTTACACCCTTGTGTGAAGAGATGTCCGAGTCAGACATGGCATATTCTATCTCGAAGCGGATGGCATCCATTCTCCAGCCAAAAGCAATCGAGTAGGCCATGCCACTGTCAAAGCTGGTCGACCAGCCCACGGGTGCGCCTTCCGGTATGGTCAGCGGCGGTGATACGCCGGTAACCTCGCCGGTGGTGAAGTCGGTCATGAATGACCCCTTGTTCTTCGAATTGCCCAGGTCAAGGTATCCAAGGGTGCCGGACAGGTACATATCTGCTGCAAGTGCCGGTGCAGCCAGACCCGTGAACGCGAGAAGTATGGTTGTTTTTGCTAGGTTTTTCATGGTTAAAAGTGCCTTTTGTAGTTAGAAATGTATAGATAATGTATGACTAATACTAAAATAGTAGCACATTAGAAACCTTAATGTAAAGTATTTGTATAGGTAATAACTTAGGTTTCGTGGTTGGCTGAAATACCCGGGTCCGCTGGATTGGAGTACCGATCAGGCCCGAAAATTGCGTGGTGCATGGCAGCAGGTTGCCGCTTCAGCGATGAACAGATAATCCGGAACCGTGGCTGTGTGAGAGTTTCCGGTATTGGCCGGTTTGAATACGGCACTGGGTGCCGGGACGGGCCAGGACGCACGCGCCCAACGCAGGCTATGGCCCGACCGGGAATGGGTGTGCAAGCGTGGCCACGCCAGTCACTACCAAGGTGTGTGCATGTACAGCTCGAACGGCGGCCTGTTATCGGTTTTGCCTGACGAAAGCGACAAAGCGCTCGACCCACGGATTGGCCTTGCTGTTGCGGAAGTGTGCGAAACCCGCCATCAGCCTGTTGATGACCAGGGCATCATGTCGTCCGTCGATACCGTCACCACGCATGACGCGCCGGGCAAAGACGGTACCGGCGGGCAGGTTTACCAGGCGGGCGTAATGAAATTCGTGGGCCGGGAGGGGTTCCGACGCGGCGGATGGATTTGGCCATGGGTGGTTCGCTGATTCCTGAACCAGCATGTAGCCGCGGCCCTGGGGGCGTTTTTCCATGCGCGTGTCGGCGGGCACGAAGCCCACCATTCCGTGTTTCGAACCCTGCCAGTGGATGCTGCGGGTCAGGTACATCAGTCCGCCGCATTCGGCATAGGCCGGCATGCCACCATCCAGAGCCCGGCGGACGTCGGCCATAAGCTCAGTGTTAGCTGACAAGGCTTCCAGGTGGGTTTCCGGGAACCCGCCGCCGATAAACAGGCCATCAGCGGCGGGCAGGTGCAGGTCCCTGGTGGTATCGAAGGGCACGAGTTCAGCACCGGCCCTGGCGAAGGCTTCGAGATCGTCCTGGTAGTAAAACCCAAACGCGGCATCACGAGCGATGGCGACACGAATGTCCGGTTTTGGCATGGCGGCCGGCGGTTCCTGCTGTATCGCCGGAACGCGTGCCGCGCGGGCCAGTTCGGTGATGCGGTCCAGGTCAACGCCCGCAGCAACGGCATCGGCCAGGCGCGCAATCGTGATATCGGCCGTGCCCAGTCCGGTGGCCTCGTTGGCCGGAACCAGGCCGAGGTGGCGTTCCGGGATTTCCAGGCCGGCATCGCGGCCGATGGCACCCAGTACCTCGGCGCCGGTGTAGCGCTCGATGGCAGCGCGCAACTTGGTTTCGTGACGGCTGCCGCCGACCTTGTTCAGAATCACCCCGCCGATGTTCACATCCGCATCAAAGCCCAGGTATCCATTGATCAGTGGTGCAATACCACGGGTCATACCACCCGTATCGATGACCAGCACGACTGGTGCGCCAAGCAATTTCGCCAGCGCGGCATTACTGTCGCTGCCTTCGGTATCCACGCCGTCGAACAGGCCCTTGTTGCCCTCGATCACGCTGATATCCGCACCCGGCTGGTTGCAGGCAAAAGTTTGCAAGATCTCATCGTGCGTTTGGGTGAAAAAATCGAGGTTGTAACAGGGCCTGCCCGCCGCGCGGGTCAGCCAGAGCGGATCTATGTAATCAGGTCCTTTCTTGAAGGTTTGTATGGCCACGCCCTTGCGGGCAAGTGCTGAGGTCAGGCCGATAGAGACCGATGTTTTTCCGGACGACTTGTGTGCCGCTGCAATGTAGAGATGACCCATACGTTAACTCGGATATTTCACCAGAAGTGGAGTACAGAGGCTGGGGATTCCTTCCCTGAACCGTGAGCGGCAGGAGCCGCGACCGAGCCCCCAAGGATGGGTTCAAGGCGTGTTCCGGGAAGGAATACCCAGCCTTTGCGTTCAGCCTGTTAAGTTGATTCTGCCTTGACGCCGTGGTGTGGGTCAATGACCGCATCGGCCAGTGACGCAGGCAAAAACCGCAACACCTTCAGACCCACCAGGACCAGCAAGCCGGTCAGTGCGACACCACCGAGTCCCAGGCCGACCTCTGGCAGGCTGGGTGCGTAGCTGGCGATTACGCCGTCATTGAAACTCGAGGACACCTCCATGCCGGGAAACATATTCAGCGGATAGGCCTGGCCACCGATTACGATCACGTAAATCTGCGCAAAGCCACCAAGGATGACCATGGCTGAGGCCAGTGATACCGTGCGGGTTGAAAGGCGCTTGTCCTTTTT
>JAPHTE010000137.1 GCA_026196445.1 Lysobacterales bacterium | reverse complement strand
GCCGGCAAAATCATTGCCATGACCCGCACCGGGTGCGACCAGGAACACCTGTCCTTTGTACTGTTCTCAATGCCTGGCGATATTTCAGACCGTAGCGCCTACCTGCGCGGCGATGCGGTCAAAAACCCGGGCTATGCCATTGCCGGGCAACTGGAGAAGATGTCGGAGTTGGGCGTGACTTCCGCCGTCATCGCTTGCAATACCGCGCACGCAAGTCCCATTTTTGATACCGCGCTTGGTGTGCTGAAAGACAAGGGCATCAAGCTGCAGTTGCTGCACCTGGTGAATGAAACCGTCGAACACATTCGTCATGTGCTCCCCGCCATTCAGAAGATTGGTGTTTTGGGGACACAAGGCACCTACCGCTCCGGGTTGTATGGTGAAGCACTTGCAGCAGCCGGCTTACAGGCGGTCCTGCCCAGCCATGCAATTCGTGAAGAGGTGGTCCACGCCGCCATTTATGCACCCGCTTACGGCATCAAGACCAGCGGCGGCGTGGTTACCGAAAAAGCCCGTGAACTGGCTCACTCGGCAGTTCGCCATGTTCGGGAGCAAGGCGCCCAGGCGATCATCCTGGCGTGCACGGAACTGCCGCTGGCCATCGCCGAAGAACAGTTCGAGGGAATACCCATCATTGACCCCGCAAGGATCGCTGCCCGAAAACTGGTTAAATTGTATTACCCGGACAGGCTGGCTGAATAACGATTAACGGCCCAGCCCACTAAATCCCGGGAAGGTTATTACAACCCGAATCCCTGTACTCAACGTATAAAAAAGCCCCGGCACCAACGCCGGGGCTTTAGATTCAAGTAATTTAAGTACTAGTTACGACGGATTTTGATCGAACCGTTGACCGTATCGATATTCAGGCGGGCACTGCCACCGCCGATTGCACCGTTCAGGTCACTGCCGACGAAACCCTTGTCAGTCTCGAGATCAAAATCACGCGCGTTGATACTGCCATTGAGTGTATCCGCGCTGATCTTGACATCGGCATCACCGGGCAAGTAGACGGTCACGCGTCCGTTAACAGTTTCCGCCTTGACGTTCTGGCGGTCTGCCAATTTCTTGAAACTGGCATCGATACTGCCATTGACGGTTCCCAGCGTGACATCGGACACCAGGTCCTCGACTTCGATATCACCGTTGACAGACTCGGCATTCACTTCGCCGGAAACGCCGCTGATGTTGACCCCGCCATTGACCGTATCGATCGAATCGAGCTCGGTACCAGCCGGCACTGTCACGTCGTACCTGACTTCGCCGCTATTGTTGCCAAAGGAAAACCACCTTTTCGACTTACCGATTTCCGTTTCAACCACGACTTCGTGCGCAGAGTTGGAAATCTGGATTTCGATGTCGTCCAGGTCATCCTGGTTATCGGCCTTTTTGGTCGCCACGATCTCGACCTTGTTGCCACTGACACCGGTGACCGTAACCGAGCCGTTGACGTTAGACAGGCTGAAACGACCGCCGTCTTCAAGCGTGAATGTAAAGGTCTCTTCCTCGGTGACGCTTGCGAAAAGGCTGGTGCTGGCCAGCACGGCCGTGGCTAAAACAAGTAATCTGAACTGCATGACATGTCTCCTGGTTCCGGTTACCGGATTATTTCTTACATGGTTTTGACGCGCACCATTTAACGTGGGTTTAAACCCATACACAAACAAATGTTCGTATACCTGCAAAACATCAACCGTAAACCCAGTTACCGGTCCAGGGTATGGTCCGGCGCCGCGTCGAAACGGCCACCTTCATTGACCCGGGAACAGGGCTACAGGCTTTGCTTCACCCATCATCTGCTGGCGTACAAGTGGCACCGGCGGGCCGCCGTAAGACAGGAATCTGTCGTGGAACTCGCGCCATGCTTGCCGGCCGCCACGCGTGGCAGTCCAGTCTTCACGCAAACGCTTGATCAGCAGTTTACCCATCGTGTAATTCAGGTACGCAGGATCATAGGTGCCGCGGGCCGCCTGTTGCATGGCCGTACCCTGTCCCTGGTACGCTTCTTCCACGAAGAACCGTTCAGCGTCTTTGACCGACCAGCCCTGGGTGTGCAAACCGATACTGGAAATGAAACGCGCGTTGCGTAACAGGGCGTTGCTGATCTGTCCGATGCGCGTCTCGGCATCACCGTCCCGCAAGCCTGCCTCCAGCATCATTTCCTCGGTGTAGTGCGCCCAACCTTCCGCGAAGGCATATCCAACAAAAACGCGGCCATAGAAAAACTCGGCCCGGTTAGCGTGCAGGAAATTCAGGAAATGGCCCGGCCATACCTCGTGCACCGAGGTGAACAACAAATCCGCTTCACCGGCGATGTAATCGGCCTGCACGTCTTCCGGCCAAGTTGGATTAGGCGGCGAAATGTAATACACCGACGGCTGGTTTTTTTCCCAGGCGCCCGGGATGTTGATATAGGCGAAATTGGAACGTGCATAAGGTGGCGCCTCGTCGACCCTGGCTTCTTCGGTGCCGGGGATATCGACCAGGTCCTGCTCAACGATAAACCCGCGGATTTCCTCCAACTGGTCGCGGGCACTGGCCACCGAACCGTCTTTCGGCTTGTTGCCCGACATTCCGGCAAAACAATCCTGGATGGTGTCGCCAGGTGCAAATTCCGCACAGGCGTCACGTAACCTTTGCAAGTTGCGCGCCATATCCGCCCGGCCAATGGCTTCCAGTTCTTCCAGCGGCGTGTCGACG
>JAPHTE010000199.1 GCA_026196445.1 Lysobacterales bacterium | reverse complement strand
GCTCCGGCCGAGACTGCCGAGGAAAAATCAGAGCCGGGCGCTGAAGAAGCCGTTCCCGTTGAAGCCGATGCCAAGGCAAGCGAGGAAAAAGCTGCACCTGCCGAGGCTGCTGAAGAAGCCGCAGGCGGAGCAGAACCGGCCGAGGCGACAGAAACTGCTGCTGAAGAAACGGAAGCCAAGCCGGCTCCGGTAAAGAAAGCCGTGGCCAAGAAAAAGGCCAGCAAGAAGAAGGTTGCCAAGAAAAAAGCCGCAAAGAAGAAAGTCGCCAAGAAAAAGACCAGCAAGAAAAAGGTCGTAAAGAAGGCAACTGAAGACTGAAACGAAACACCCCGCCCGTGCGGCGGTGTAACCACCCGGTAGTGGTCCGGGCCGTATTAACTGACAGAAAAAGGAATAGGACGATGGCAGTAACTGCCTCAATGGTTAAAGATCTCCGCGAACGCACCGGCGTTGGCATGATGGAGTGTAAAAAAGCCCTGGTTGAAGCCAACGGTGATATGGACGCCGCAGCAGAACTGCTGCGCAAAATCGGACTCGCTCAGGCCGACAAAAAAGCCTCCCGCATCGCGGCAGAAGGCAAGGTCGTGCTGGCTAGCAATGACGACAATACGGACGCCGTACTGGTCGAGATCAATTGTGAAACAGATTTCGTGGCCAAGGATGAAAATTTCCTGGCTTTTGCCAACAAGGTAGCCGGTAAGGCTCTCGAACTGGGGACAACGGATATTGAAGCGGTCATGGCTGCGGAAATCGATGGCGTCAGCCTCGAGACTGCCCGCCAGCACCTGATCACGAAGATCGGTGAGAACATCCAGGTACGCCGTGCTTTCCGCATGACCAGTAATGACACCATCGGCGCCTATATCCATGGCGGCCATATCGGTGTGCTGGTAGATGTTGAAGGCGGCGACGCGGGAGTGGCTCACGACATCGCCTTGCATGTTGCTGCACTGGCTCCCGCATACGTCGATGTCGATGACGTACCGGCAGACGTGCTCGAGAAAGAAAAGCGTTTTCTTGTTTCGCAGGCCGAAGACAGTGGCAAACCGGCCGAGATCATCGAAAAAATGGTCCAGGGCCGCATGCGCAAGCACTTGTCCACGATCACCCTGCTGGGCCAGGATTTTGTCAAGGACGGTGATATCACCGTTGCCAAGCTGCTCAAGCAGAAAGGCGCCAGGGTGAGGGGTTTCACCCGCTTAGTGGTGGGTGAAGGTCTCGAGAAGCGGAACGAAAACTTCGCCGACGAAGTCGCACAACAGATGCAAAGTGTCTGAGCCGCGATACCAGCGAATTCTCCTGAAACTCAGCGGCGAAGCACTGCTGGGTAACGAAGACTACGGCATAGACCCGGTCATCATCGGCCGGATCGCCGACGAAGTACAGGACGTCATTGATACCGGTGTCCAGGTTGCCATCGTCATCGGCGGTGGCAACATCTTCAGGGGCTCCGGCCTGGCCGAATCCGGGATCGACCGCGTGACCGGCGACCACATGGGCATGCTGGCCACGCTGATGAATTCACTGGCCTTGCAAGACGCCCTGGAGAAGGCGGGTGTAGACGCACGTGTCATGTCTGCAATCTCGGTGCACGATGTGTGCGAGGACTACATACGCCGCCGGGCCGTCAGGCACCTCGAAAAAGGCCGCGTCGTCATCATCGCCGGTGGTACGGGCAACCCGTTTTTCACCACCGACACGGCGGCCGCGTTACGCGCAATCGAGGTCGGTGCCGACATCGTGCTCAAAGCCACCAAGGTCGACGGAGTTTACTCCGCTGATCCGAACAAGGACAGCAGCGCTGAGTTGTTTGACACCTTGGGCTACGACCAGGTCATTGAGGACAAATTGCGGGTCATGGACGCCAACGCGGTCGTACTGTGCCGTGACCAGAAAATGCCGATCCGGGTTTTCAACGTTTTTGGCCACGGCAACCTGATGCGTATCGTCAGGGGCGAGAAAGTAGGCACGCTCGTCAATTAACCCGCCGCGTATTGCGCAGACTACTTTCCCCTTTTTGCTGTGAGCCTGAATATTACGTTCATCGTTCCTGGTATTGAATAATATGAAATCCCGTCGCCGGTATCTGATTAGGGCCTGTTAACATTAATTGAAGGAAGTCCAGGTCCAGGCATTCCTGGACAAGCCAGGGCCGATGCACTGGTGCAATATTCGGGTTAAAATCAGTGGTTCACCTGCATAGCAGGAAGAACGGCTTCTTGAAGCACTCATTAAACATACCGGTTAATACTCGCCCAATGCAGGCATACGGGAGAAAAAAATGATTCAGGACATTCAAAAAGACGCGCGGATCCGCATGCACAAAAGCCTTGATTCACTGCGCGGAGAATTGGCCAAGATTCGCACCGGACGGGCCCATCCGAGCTTGCTGGAGCACGTCACCGTGGACTACTACGGCAGCGAGGTACCCATCGGCCAGGCCTCCAGTGTCACGATCGAGGATGCCCGCACCCTGGCGGTCACCGCCTGGGACAAAAATATGATCCAGCCACTCGAAAAGGCGATTATGAAATCTGACCTGGGCCTCAACCCGGTCACGGCCGGTACGGTAATCCGTATCCCGTTGCCACCGCTGACCGAGGAGCGCAGGGTGGCGCTGGGTAAAGTCGTCCACCACGAAGGTGAAAACGCCAAGATCGCGATACGCAATATCCGCCGCGATGCCATTCATCACCTCAAGGAACTGGTAAAAGACAAGCAAATCTCGGAGGACGACGACCACCGGGCCGAACAGGAAATCCAGCAGATCACCGATGAACATGTCAAGCAGGTGGATGAAATTGTTGCGGTCAAAGAGCAGGAGTTGCTGGAGTTTTGATTCCCGCGGGTGACCAAGTAACTGCTGCGCCAGCCATACCTGGTCACATCGCTATCGTTATGGACGGCAACGGCCGCTGGGCAAAAGCCAGGAACCGTCCACGCAGTTTCGGCCACCAGGCCGGGCTCAATGCCCTGCGCGTCACCATCGAGCACTGTGCTCGTCTCGGTGTTGAAACCCTGACAGTTTTTGCCTTTTCCAGCGAAAACTGGAACCGCCCCGCAAGCGAAGTCTCGCGCCTGATGGAGTTGTTCCTGAAGGCCTTGAGTAAGGAAGTCGCCGAGTTGCACCGTAATGGCATCTGCATCCGCTTTATCGGTGATATAAGCGCCTTCAATGCTGCCATCCGCGAGAAAATGACCGAGGCCGAGGCCCTGACCCGTGATAACCAACAAATGGTCACCAACGTTGCGGTTAACTACGGCGGTCGCTGGGACATCATCCAGGCCGCACGGCAACTCGCTGAACTGGCCATAGACGGCGGCCTGCAACCTGGCGATATCGATGAGGACCGCTTTGCCAGTGCCCTCGCCCTGGCAGATTCGACGGACCCCGACCTGTTCATCCGCACCGGTGGTGAAATCCGTATCAGCAATTTCCTGTTGTGGCAGTCGGCCTACACGGAATTTTATTTCACACCCGTGTTGTGGCCTGATTTCGATGTGGAAACGTTGAACCAGGCCATCGTGGATTACCAGGGAAGAGAAAGACGTTTTGGAAAAACCAGCACGCAGTTGCAAGAGCCGGCACATGCTTAGGCAGCGTATCTTGACCGCCTTGCTATTGTTGCCATTGGCGATGGCGGCAATTTTTGCACTGCCTGCACAGTGGTTCCTGCTGCTACTGGCCGCCATCCTGTTGATTGGCAGCCGTGAATACGCGCCGCTGGCCGGTTACAGCCAGCCGGCGAGCGGTTATGTCCTGCTTGCAGTGCAAGCCCTTATCTTCGCGATTCTATTCAGTATGAGGGCTGCCTGGGATTCTGCCATTACACTGTATGCGGGCCTGGCCTGTGTAGCCTGGTTATTGATGTTCATCCGCTTAGGGCTGTACCGCGCCGGTTCGCAAGTAGACGGCCGCTACAAGTCGATTTCCACGCTGACCGCAATCGTGTCTATCACCACTGGCTGGTTTGCGCTGGGCTGGATACGTTTGCAGCCGGACGGTTCCTGGCTGATATTGTTGCTGTTGCTGATCGTTTGGGCCGCTGACACGGGTGCCTATTTCGCCGGAACGACATTGGGTAAACGAAAGTTGGCCCCGCATATCAGTCCCGGCAAAACCCAGGCGGGCTTTGTTGGCGGGCTCATCGCGGGGCCCCTGGTTGCCTTATTGGCAGTAACATTGATGCCGTTGGCTGAAATCGATCCCACCCGGCTTATCTTGTTGAGTGTTATCACGGTTCTGGCTTCGGTGGGTGGCGACCTCGTGATCTCATTGCACAAACGTACCAGCGGTTGCAAGGACTCCGGTAGCCTGCTGCCAGGCCACGGCGGGGTGCTGGACCGGCTCGATAGCCTGTTGGCCGCGGCGCCTTTCTTTGTTTTGGGCCTTGTCATTACGCGTTACTAGGTGGGGAGTCCAAACATGGTCAGTCAGGGAATTACAGTACTGGGCTCTACTGGCTCGATTGGTGAAAGTACGCTCGACGTGCTACAACGGCACCCGGACCGCTTTCACGTGGTTGCATTGAGCGGTCACGACAACATAACTCGCCTGGCCCAGCAATGCGCGCAACACACCGCCCGTTATACCGCCATCAGTGACACCACCAAGGTGGGTAAACTGCAGGCCGCACTGGATGAGTTGGACTGCAAAACAGAAATTATCGATGGTGAAAACGCCCTCAGCACCGTTGCCACCATGGCCGAAACCGACGTCGTGATGGCCGCGATCGTGGGTGCGGCCGGTCTCGAACCGACATTGCAAGCCGTGTTGCACGGCAAACGCCTGCTTCTGGCCAACAAGGAATCCATGGTGATCGCCGGCGAGCTGTTCCGCCGCGCCGCGGCCGACAGCGAAACTACCATCATCCCGGTCGACTCCGAACACAATGCCCTGTTCCAGGTGTTACCTGAAAAATTTGACGATGGCCTCGAAAGCGTCGGTGTAGAAAAGCTGATCCTGACGGCCTCCGGGGGACCCTTCCTGCACCGCGCCAGGGAATCCCTTGCCGGCGTCACACCCGACGAGGCCTGCCGGCACCCGAACTGGAGCATGGGGCGCAAGATTTCCGTGGACTCGGCCACGCTGATGAACAAGGGTCTGGAAGTCATCGAAGCGCGTTGGCTGTTCAACGCCCGGCCGGAACAAATTGAAGTCGTCATCCACCCGCAGAGCATCGTGCACTCGATGGTCGAGTACCGCGACGGTTCCGTACTGGCGCAAATGGGCGTACCGGATATGCGTACACCCATCGCACAGGCACTGGCCTGGCCCGAACGTATTGAAGCCGGGGTCGAGCGTCTCCATCTATGCGAGATGGGAGCGCTGGAATTCTTTGCGCCGGACCTCGACAGTTTTCCGGGCCTTGCCCTGGCATTCCAGGCGCTGCAGGCCGGTGGTAATGCGCCGGTGAATTTGAATGCCGCCAACGAGGTCGCCGTTGATGCGTTCCTTGACGGGCGCATCGGTTTTCTGCAAATCCCGTCGGTCGTCGCCGCCACGATGGATAGTTGCGCGGCTGGTAAAATCAGCTCCCTGGACGAAGTGCTGGAGTTCGACCGCCGGGCACGCGCTACGGCCAACCGCATTGTGCAAATACGCGAAAGCAGTTAATACCAGGACTTGTTAAATGGCCCGTTAATACTATGCGAATACTTATCTGATGTCTGAATTTCTGGGTTCAATTTGGTGGTTGCTTGTTGCTCTCGGGCTACTGATCACATTTCATGAGTTCGGCCACTTTTGGGTGGCCCGGCGCATGGGTGTGCGTGTACTCAAGTTTTCTGTCGGCTTTGGCCGCAAGTTGTGGTCAAGGAAAGGTCGTGACGGCACCGAGTACGTTATCGCAGCTATCCCGCTGGGTGGTTACGTCAAAATGCTGGACGAGCGTGAAGGTGAAGTCAACCGGGAGGACCTGGACGAGGCCTTCAACCGTAAATCGGTTTGGAAAAGGATCGCCATTGTAATTGCGGGCCCCGTTTTCAACCTGATCTTCACCCTGCTGGCCTTCTGGATGATGTTCCTGGTCGGTATGCCCGAGTCACGCCCGGTAATCGGCGAAGTAAGCGGCATTGCAGCCAGTGCCGGGATCGAGGCCGGCGACCGCATCGTCACCATCGACGGCGAAAATACGGATACCTGGTCCCACGCCATGCTTGGGCTGATCACGCGGGCGTTGGACCGTGACCTGGTCAACGTCGAACTGGAGCGGGAGGACGGACTGCAACGACAGGTGAAATTGGATCTCGGCCAACTCGAAGCCGGATTTGACGAAGAAAAAACCCTGCAGGCCATCGGCATCACGCCGTGGCGTATGAAGTTACCCGCCGTAGTCGGCGAGGTCAGCCCGGACAGCCCGGCTTATCGGGCCGGATTCAAAGCCGGCGACCGCATAACAGAAATCGCCGGGGAGCCGGTCCCGGATTGGGCCTGGGTCGGGGCACTCGTGCAACAACACGGGTCGGCCGATGAACCGCTTGCTGTGACCGTCGAACGTGCCGGTGGCACGCTTGAACTGAAGGTCACGCCAGAAAAGAGCAGTACCGGTGCGTTTTCCAGCCGTTTAATCCTGGGCATTGTCAACCAGGCACCCAGCGCAGAGCTACAAGCGCAGGCCGAACGTGCGTATTTCCTGCACAAGTATGGCCTGTTTGACGGTCTCGCCGCCGCAGCGAATGAAATGTGGCGGCTGACGCGTTCGACCCTGGGGCTGCTCGGACGTATGCTGACCGGTTCAGCCTCTGTCAAGAACCTGTCCGGCCCGATCAGCATTGCACAATTCGCCAACAGCTCGGCCAATGCCGGTGTTTCCAACTTCCTTTTTTTCCTCGGCGCCATCAGCCTGAGCCTGGGAATTCTCAATTTACTCCCAATTCCTGTACTGGATGGGGGGCATTTGCTCTATTACCTGATAGAATTGGCCAAGGGCAGCCCGGTGTCTGATCAGGTTCAGGAAAAAGGCCAGTATATCGGCCTGCTGGCCTTGTTCGGTTTGATGGGACTGGCATTTTTTAACGATATTTTACGACTGGTTGGATAGACTACCTGCCTGGAATTAACCCTTACGGATCCGAGTTGATGAGAAGAATTTTAATAATCCTGCTTTGTGGCCTGTTTAGTGCGAAATCCGCTCTGGCACTTGATCCGTTCGTTATCTCCGATATCCGGGTCGAGGGCCTGCAACGCATTTCAGAAGGCACTGTGTTCAACTACCTGCCAGTCGATACCAACGAGTTACTGACCGCGGCCGATGCCCGCCAGGCACTGCGCGCACTGTTCCAAACCGGGTTTTTCAGTGATGTCAAGCTGGAACACGAAGGCGACATCCTGGTCATCAGGGTCCAGGAACGCCCGGCGATCGCGTCGATTTCACTGTCCGGCAACAAGGCTATCAAGGACGAAGACATGTACCCGGTACTGGCGGATATCGGTCTTGCCCAGGGTGAGGTCTATCAGCCCCAGTCACTGGACCGCATCAAGCAGGAACTGGTCAAGCAGTATTTCAGCCAGGGCCGTTACGCGGTGCAGGTGGACAGCCGCGTGGTGGAACTTGACCGCAACCGCGTGCGTATCTCCATCAGCATCGAGGAAGGCAAGACGGCCGAGATTCAACATATCAATATCGTCGGAAATACCCTGTTTACCGACAAGGAAATCAAGTCCGAATTCGAATCCAAAATCCCACCGTTCTGGAAGTTCTGGTCCAAGGATGACCAATACTCACGTGAAAAGCTGTCCGGCGACCTGGAAAAAATCCGCTCTTACTACCAGGACCGTGGTTATATCGACGCCAACGTCGAATCCACGCAGGTGTCCATCAGCACCGACAAGCAGGAAATCTATATCACCGCCAACATCATCGAGGGCGAGCAGTACAGTGTTGAAGGCATCCAGGTGACCGGCGATTTGGTGATCGAGGAGGAGACCCTCAGGCGCCTGATCATGACCGCGGAAAACGACATCTTTTCACGCAAGAAGATGGAGCAGAGTGTCGAGAACATCACGGCGCTGTTGTCGAACATCGGTTATGCCTTCGCCAACGTGAACCCGATTCCTCAAATCGACCGTGAAAACCGCCTGGTGACAATCAATTACTTTGTCGACCCGGGAAAACGCGTCTATGTGCGCCAGATCACTTTTATCGGCAACAGCGGCACCAAGGATGAAGTGTTACGCCGTGAAATGCGCCAGTTCGAAGGCGCCTGGTTCTCGCAGGCCGCCATCGATCGATCAAAGATCCGGTTGCAACGCCTGACCTATTTCGAATCGGTCAATATCGAAACACCGGCCGTACCCGGCACCGATGACCAGATCGATGTCGAGGTCACCGTCGAGGAGCGCGCCGCAGGCAGTTTCTCGATTGGCCTGGGGTATTCACAGATACAGGGTCTGATTGCTTCGTTGAGCGTACAGCAGGACAATTTCCTTGGCAGTGGCAAACGCGTTGGCCTGTCCCTGTCCCATTCGAGCATTATCGACAGCTTTTCGGTCAGCTACGAAAACCCTTACTGGACCGAGGATGGTGTCAGCCGTGGTTTTTACCTGCGCTACCAGGAATTTGACCAGGCCGGAGCAAACATCTCGACATTTACCAGCACCGAGGCCGCCGGCGGCATGAGTTTCGGTATACCGATCACCGAGGTCGACTACCTGCGCGCCGGTCTCGGCATCCGGCAAACCGACCTCAACATCGGCAGGTATGTGCGTGAATATTACATCGTCAACCCGGACGACCCGGACACGACGATCTGTAATGACATCAACCAAAACGGCATCTGTCCGGAAGATTATTTTGTTCGCAGTCCACTGGACCCGTTGTCTACCTCGCTGGACCACAACAATGACGGTATCCTGGACAGCGACGAAAGGGATTTCAGGACCTACGATTTCTCTGCCTCGTGGTCACGTGACTCGCGTAACCATTTCCTGAACCCGACCCGCGGTTCCTCGCAGCGCCTGGCGCTGGAAGCCTCCCTGCCGGGCAGCAGCCGTGAGTTTTATAAGATTTTTTACCGCTACGCCAAGTACATACCGATCTGGGCCGACCTGGTGTTCTCGTTCCACGGTGACGTAGGTTACGGCGATTCCTATGACAATTACGACAGCACGTCTTCAGCTGAGCCCGTGCCTTCACAATTGGTGCCGTCCACGGATGAAGATGGAAACCCAATCTACGACGACAACGGAGACGTTGTTTACGTCAACCCGCCCAATTGTCTGCCAGAGGAAGTTATTTACCTTGATACCGGTTTACCGTTCTTCGAGCACTTTTACGGCGGCGGCGTACGTGATATCCGTGGTTTTGAAGACAACACTCTGGGCCCCAAGGACGGCGCGATCAGTTGTCGTGCCGTGGGCGGCGACCTGAAAGTCTCTGGTGGCATTGAAATCGCTATTCCGACACCATTCACACAGGGTGGCGGCTCACGCATCGCCCTGTTCGTGGACGTTGGCAACGTTTATGAAAACCTGAGCGCCTTTGACGCGAGCCTGTTCAGGGCGTCTGCCGGCATCTCGGTAACGTGGCAGGCACCAGTGGGCCCGATCATAATGAACTACGCCATACCGCTGAAGGAATTCGACGGTGACCGCACCGAAAGTCTGCAGTTCTCTTTCGGAACAACCTTCTAGTGCCCTGAACGCCTGGGCTGCATATTGTGCCAGCATATATTTCTACCGTAATTTCATAATTTTACAAAAGAAATCTCTTCCAACTGGTGCAATATGCGGGTTGTTGCTTAATACATAAGCACAAAAAGAGTACAATTTGGGCTTATGAAGCGCTTGTTACCCATATTACTGCTGTTATTCACTGTCGTTGCCACCCCGGCAACAGCACAGCAGTTGCGCGTGGGTTACGTGGACATGAAACAGGTACTTGATAATGCGCCCCAAGTCCTGGCAGGCCGGGAAAAGCTGGATCTCGAATTCCGACCCCGTAACGAGACCATCGAATTCCAGGAGCGCCAGGTGCAGTCCATGGAAGACCGCCTGGCGATGGGTGACATGGCGGAGGACGCCCGAACACGCCTGGAGCGCGAGCTGCGCGAGATGCGCCGTAACGTCAACCGTCAAAAAGAAGATCTGCGCGACGAACTGTCATTCCGCCGTACCGAGGAAGTCCAGAAACTGGAAGATCAAATCAACCAGGCCGTGGAACAAATTGCCCGTGATAATGGTTACGACCTGATCCTTTCGAGTCCCGTGGTCTACGCTGACCCGTCACTGGACATCACGCAACTGGTTCTCGACCAGCTCAGGGTGGAGTTCGAAGCGGATAAACGGGAGCAATCGCTTCGGTAGCTCTGAAATCTGCTACGCCGGAATATAAGCGGGATTTTCATATGCAAAAATCTGTCCGCAGTATCAAGCTGTCCGAGCTGGCCAAACAGTTTGGTCTCAGCTACCACGGCGATGGGGATACTCTCATCGAAGGCGTGGCCACCCTATCCGGTGCCGGCCCGGCGCATATAAGCTTTTTATCAAACCCTGCTTACCGTGATCAGCTTAAATCGACCCGCGCTGCGGCGGTTATTGTCGCACCGGATGAACTCGATCATTGTTCGGTCAATGCCTTGATCTCCGATAACCCCTACGTAAGTTATGCGCGAGTGGCCGGTATGTTTGATCCACGTAAACCGGTCAGCGCGGGTATACAAGACGGTGCCCATATTGATACCTCGGCGACGCTGGGACAGGACGTTCACATCGGCGCAAACGCTGTCATCGGTCCCGGCTGCTCCATCGCCGATGCCTGCTCCATCGGGCCGGGTTGCGTGTTGTTGGCGGGTTGTTCAGTGGGAGCCGGCAGCACACTGAAGGCCAACGTGACCCTGTGCGAAGGTGTCACCATTGGCGAACGCACCATCGTCCATCCGGGCGCGGTGATAGGCGCCGATGGATTTGGCCTGGCATTTGACAATGACCACTGGGTCAAGATACCGCAACTCGGCACGGTCAGAGTCGGCAACGACTGCGAAATCGGAGCGAACACAACCATTGACCGCGGGGCCATCGGCGACACCGTACTTGCGGATGACGTCCGGCTGGATAACCTGGTTCAAATTGCCCACAATGTTGAGATCGGCGCGCACACTGCCCTGGCTGCCATGGTGGGTATTTCGGGCAGCACCCGGATCGGGAATTACTGCATGTTCGCTGGTAATTCCGGCACGGTCGGACATATTTGTATTGCTGACCGCACCACGGTGCATGCCATGAGCGTGGTGACGAAATCCATCGTTGAGCCCGGCACAACATGGGGTGCGGCTTTGCCAGCACGGCCAACGAAAGAGTGGAACCGGACAGTTGCATACCTGCGTAAGCTGGAGAGATTGGTAAAACGCGTAACGAAACTTGAAAAACAAATCGGAAAAGACTGACAACATGATTGAAACACCCTTTGACATCGACGAAATCAAGCGCATACTGCCGCACCGCTATCCGTTCCTGCTGGTCGACCGGGTGTTGTCCTATACGCTCGAGCCGGAAAAAACGCTCACCGCGATCAAAAACGTGACAGTCAATGAGCCATTTTTTCAGGGTCACTTCCCCGATATGCCTGTTATGCCTGGTGTCATGGTCCTCGAATCCATGGCGCAGGCCTGTGGCATCCTGGCATATGTCGCCCTGGCGACGGCCGAAAATCTCGGCGGGATCTATTACCTGGTCAAGGTTGACAACGCCAGGTTCAACCGCAAGGTAGTACCCGGTGACCAGCTTTTGATCGAGGTCAAGCAGACCCGCATCATGCGTGGCATGGGCAAGTACGAAGCCCGCGTCACGGTCGACGGCCAACGGACCGCCAGTTGCGAAATTTTGTGTTCAAAGGGTTAACCCCGGAAAAATCAGGACAATCCTGAAAGAGTGCAGAAAATATCATGATCCACCCAACCGCCCTGATAGACCCAAAAGCCGAACTCGCGGACGATGTCGAGGTCGGCGCTTATTCCATCATCGAAGCCAAGGTGCGTATCGATTCCGGCACCTGGATCGGACCACATGCCGTCATCACCGGGCGCACTGCCATCGGCAAGAACAACCGGGTGTTCCAGTTCACCTCCATCGGTGAAGAACCACAGGACATGAAATACAAGGGCGAGGACACCGAGCTCGTCATCGGCGACAACAACACGATCCGTGAACTGTGCACGTTCAGCCGCGGCACCATGCAGGGCGGTGGTGTCACGCGCATCGGTAACAACAACTGGATCATGGCCTGCGTGCACATCGCCCACGACTGCATCATCGGCGACAATATCATCATGGGTAACAACTCGGCACTGGCCGGCCACGTCACCATCGCCGACCACGCGATACTTTCCGGGTACGCCCTGATCCACCAGTTCTGTGAAGTCGGTGCACACAGCTTCACCTCCTTCGCCAGCCACGTAAACCAGAGCGTCCCACCTTACGTCACGGTTTCCGGTGAAAAGGCGAAGGTCAAGGGGATAAATTCGGAAGGCCTGCGAAGGCGTGGTTTCACCTCGGAGCAAATCCGGCAGGTCAGGCGCGCCTACAAGGCGATCTACCGCGAAGGACTGTCACTGGACAATGCCATCATCAAGCTGGAAGAAATGGCCGTCGACTCAACCGAAATACGGCCGCTGGTCGAATTCCTGAGAAATGCAGAGCGCGGCATTATCCGGTGATGGTCATCTCAATGGTTGCGGGCGAGGCATCCGGTGACCAGCTGGGCGCCGCACTGATCCGCGCCATTCGCGACAAAAATCCGGATACCCGTTTCGTCGGTATCGGCGGGCCCCTGATGAAAGCGGCCGGCATGGACTGCTGGTGGGATTCCGCCGAATTGTCGATCATGGGCCTGTTCGAGGTCATCAACCACATCCCGCGCCTGTTGGGCCTGCGGCGGCAACTGGTCAATAAATTACTGCAGGTCAAACCGGCCGTTTTTGTCGGCATCGACGCACCTGACTTCAACCTCAACGTGGAAAGGAAGCTCAAGGCACAGTCGATCCCGGTTATCCACTACGTCAGCCCGACGGTGTGGGCCTGGCGCGCCGGCCGGGTCAAGACCATCGCCAGGTCCACTGACCGTGTACTGTGCCTGTTCCCTTTCGAACCGGGCTACTACGCACGACAAAGCGTTCTGGCCGACTACACGGGTCACCCCCTCGCGGACCAGATTGCACCGGGCACCGGCATCGGTCCTGCACGCCAAGAACTGGATATCGGCGAGACGGCCACTTGCATCGCCCTGTTGCCCGGCAGCCGGATTTCCGAAGTCGGTAAGCTGACTTCCCCGATGCTGGACGCCGCCGCTGTCCTGGCAAAACGAAAGCCGGGAATTCGTTTCCTCGTGCCGGCCGCTTCACAGTTGATCAGGGAATACATCGAATCAGAGCTGGACCGCTACCCCGGTCTTGATTGCCGCGTACTCGTGTCCAGTAGCAAGCAGGCGATGGCCGCAGCCGACCTCGTGATTTGCGCGTCCGGTACGGCAACGCTGGAGGTCATGCTCATCAACCGGCCGATGGTGGTCTGTTACCGCCTGTCGGCCATGACCTACACGCTGGCCAAGTGGTTACGGTTGGTCAAGAGCCGCTATTTCGCGCTGCCCAATATCCTGGCCTCTGAGGCGCTGGTGCCGGAATTGCTGCAACACGAAGTTACCGGCGAACGTATAGCAGACGAGGTCACAAAGTGGCTCGAACAACCCGCACGACGCGACGCACTGCAAGAACGGTTCAGGCAACTGCACGAACAATTACGCATCGACGCAGCCAGCACGGCGGCCCGCGTGGTGTTGAAACACATTTCCCTTGAACGCTGAACATGAGCATTCGTGAGGTCAGGACGCGGACACAGGTATATCCATATGAGACACGCCGTGGATACGTCCCTGCAGGCTCCCCACTCGAGCGGGCCCGGGAAGGAATGCGCGGCACAGCCAAGGCAATGTCCTGGGGGAAAACAGGTTCTCACTTGATAAATTGGGTCTCGGGGAAATTCAAGACATGAATACCGTCCCATTTCTCGAAGCTGGCGTGGACGAGGCTGGAAGGGGTCCGCTGGCCGGGCCGGTGGCCGTAGCGGCCGTCATCCTGCCTTCAAACCACCGCATCGAGGGTCTGGATGATTCCAAGAAGCTCACCCCAGCTAATCGGGAACGTCTCGCGTCTCTGATCGAGTCACGGGCAATTGCCTGGCATGTCGAATTCGTGGAAGTCGAGGAAATCGATCGCGTTAACATCCTGCAGGCTACGCTGAACGGGATGCAAAGGGCGGTGCAAAAACTTTCACCGGCCCCCGACCGGGTCGTGGTCGACGGCAACCGTACACCAGAGCTTTCATGCAAGGTCACAGCTGTGACCGGTGGTGACGGCCTGATCGCGTCGATTTCCGCTGCGTCAATACTTGCCAAGGTCTACCGGGACCGCCTGATGCTGTCCCTGCACCGTCTATACCCCGGCTATGGATTTGACCGCCACAAGGGTTACCCGACCGCCTACCACCTCGAGCGGCTCAATGCGCTCGGTCCCTGCCCAATTCACAGAAAGAGCTTCGCGCCGGTGCGCAAAGCCGGTGATACACCGGCGTGAAGGTTTCCGGTGTTTGAACCCGTTACTGCGCGTCGATGAAAGTCTCGATGGTTTCCCTGGTAACCGGCCCGAGGTACGTCTTGACCGGGTAGCCCTGCGGGTCGAGGATCACCGTCGTTGGCAACGCCTTGGGTGCCCCGAATGGCTCTGGCGGCGCGTAAACATCAACCAGCAGTATCGGGTAGCTCGGCTTGAATTCCGCCAGGAAAGCGTCGAAGTTCTCCAGATCGGTATCTTCATACGCCAGGCCTAGCACCGTGATATCACCACGCGCCTCGTGCAAGGCCGACAGGTCCGGAATTTCCTTGCGGCAGGGCGCGCACCAGGTGGCCCAGTAATTGAGCACTACCCATTGCTGCCGGTAGTCAGCCAGGCTGACCACGTGGCCGTGTAATTGCTGCAGGGAAAAATCAACCGGAGCATCACTTTCATAGGCCGCCCGGGCCAGTAACGTCAGCAGCAACAGGCCGGGTAGCGCAAGTTTCACAAGTCTGATCACCATTTTTTCATCCAGGTTCAGTTTGGCGATACATGTCTTTCAAAGACCGCTGCATATCGACCTCGCCGAGCGTGATCGACTTGAAAAAGGCCTCGTCCCAGTCACTGTGGCTGGGTATTTCCGGCGCTTCATCCAGTGGCAGGAAATACTCGCCGGAGCGGTAGAGGTCCAGCAGGCTGACACTCTCGAGGTCCCGGCACAACAGCCAATCGCCGTCTTCACTACGTGTCACGAAACCCGCATCGAACAAAATGGCGAGCTGGTCCGCCAACTCGGTCTCGCTGGCGCCTTCCAGTTGTTCCACCAGTATCTCCATCGACAGCGTCTCACCCCTGCTCTGCGCCTGCCACAGCTGGCCGACCAGCCGGTAAGCGAGCAGAAACTCCCACTTGCGCGGCCAGCCCCAATCGACCCGCCGGTCGTTGAAAGTGGTCAATGATGCCGCCAGGGACGCGCCCAGCAATATCACGATCCAGACCAGGTACAGCCAGAACAGGAAAATCGGTATGGTTGCAAGAGCGCCGTAAATAACGCTGAAACTGGCCTTGGCGACGTAGGTGACAAAGGCCTTCTTGGCCAAACCGAAAAGGACGGCAGAAAGAAGTGCGCCCACCAGCGCATGCATGAACTGGACACGCCGGTTCGGAACCAGCAGAAAGGTAACGGTAAAAGCCAGCCAGGACAATGAAAATATACCCGCCGCCCGCCAGGCGGAATGTGTAGAGACACCCTGCGCCACCTGTTCGAACACCGGTTGGGCGCTGAGCGCGGCAGCGGCGCCCAATGCCAGCGGGCCCAGCGTCAGGACTGCCCAGTACATGACAACCCTGTTGCGGATACTGCGTGCGGTCGGCACACGCCAGATCACGTTGAACGCCCGCTCGATGCGAATCATCAGCAACAGCGCGGTCAGGATCAACACCAGCATGCCTGGCAGGGTAAGCCTGCTTACACTGTCCAGGAAACCGACCAGGTAGGCCTGGATCTGATCGCCGGAAGCCGGCACGAAATTGGTGAATACAAAGTCCTGTAGTTGCTGGCTCCATTGCTGGAATACCGGGAAAGCGGAGGCCACACCGAACACCACCGCCAGTAACGGCACCATGGACAGCAGGCTCGTGTAGCTCAGAGACGCGGCCTCGTCAAACAGGCGATCCTCCCCGAAATGGCGCCAGACGTGCTCAGCGAGCCGCTTGACGCGTGGCAAGCTGCTAAATGACTCCAGTACATTCAACGTTGGCTCTCCCGTGACCCTCAGCCTTCCAATTTTAGCATTGAGCTGGCTCGTATGGGTCTGTTTATAGTGACCCGTTCCCCGTGACAATGACCGCTTTGTTCCATGCAATCAACGACAGACGTAATGTAATATACGTGCCTGGTAAGTATTAACAGGCCCAGACATGAATGTACAAATTCTGCATAATCCACGTTGTTCCAAGTCCCGCGCCACGCTGAAGTTGTTACAGGAAGCCGGGGTCGACCCGGAAGTCATCGAGTACCTGCAAACACCCCCCGACGCGGAGCAATTGGTCTCCATACTGCGCAAGCTTGGCTTGAAACCCAGGGAGTTGATGCGCAAGGGCCAATCCGAATACAAGGCAATGGGGCTGGATGACATGCAACTCAGCGATGAGCGGTTGGTCGCAGCCATGCTGGAGGCGCCGATCCTGATCGAACGGCCCATCGTGCTGGCAAATGGTAAAGCGGCCATAGGACGCCCGCCCGAATCGGTACTGGAAATCCTCTAGTCTCCTGGCAGACTAACACGGTAACGGGCTCGTGTTTCGGGTTAACCCGGCGGTATCGGCGTTATCCCGGCATCGGGTAACGGCTCCTGGCGCGCAAGGATGAATTGCCTGTAGAGGATATTCATGCGGGTCATCGCATATGCGAGGCTGGGAAAAACCGAACCTTCCTGCCGCGCTGTTTCCGTTTGTTTCAACCAGGCTTGCCGGAAGGCTTCCAGACGTTCGCGGGCAATGGTATTGACGGTGAGCAAAGCGACATCTTCTTGTCGGAATCGTCGCAGCACACGGCCATCCAGCAGACCGGCGTCCCCATTGATCGCCGTGCGAACTGCGCCGGAGTTGAACAGTGAACCGGGGTAAAACAACATCATCTGCATGCGCATCAGGGCCTTGTTGATCGAAACCTGTGACATTTCGTCAAACAACGATACATCATCCCCCTCCGCGTTGGTGGCATTTGGCAACAGTACCCGCTGGTAAACTTCGGCCTGTTCAGCCTGGTACAGGGATTGAAGGTGTTGATTCAGCCTGGGCATGATATCCGCAGAAGGTTCAACGGCCAGTGGTTCAACCCCCAAACCGGTAACGAACCAGTCACGCCACTCAGCACCCTGGTCCCAGTTTTGCTGCAAAAGACGTGATGGCAGGTTGCGCGAGGCGGCCAGATAGGTCAGGCGGTCGGGAACGATGCCGATGTGATTTTCACGCAACGGCGTGACGATACGGCTGCCCACCCACTCCACGGGACAACTATCCTGCAGTATCTCTTCGGATGTCTGGGCAAACAGGTAGTGGTATTCCTCGGGGCTGGTAAAACGGAATCCGAAGATATCGCTGCTCTGCCCGTTCTCTACGTAGCGTCCCAGCAGGTCAAAGCCCAAACGGCCAAAATAATTGGCCACATTATCGTCGTCGGGCCGCACCAGTTCCGATCGGCGTTGTACCCACTCCATGTTCTGGTAACAGATTTCGATGCTGCCCAATCCGGTCTGGTCTGCAATCAGGTATTCGTCCGGGAACAGGCCGATCAGTGCGCGGGTCGTACTTAGCTCCGCGCTCATGTCACACACCGCCTCCGGGTCACATGGCCGGATGAAAAGGTCATCGGGGCGATAGGCCGTTTGTTGTGCCGCATCGAGTGCAAGTGAAACGTCAGCACCGGGCTGCAATCTGCGCGCACGGAAATCATCCTCGGCGCCGCTGATGCCCTGGTTCAAATCCCGCAACGCCTGTTCATAATCCCGCATGGTGCGGCTGATCATGTCGTTGTTGCCGTCTTGCGCCGTTGCCAGACAGGTCGATTGATCGGCCAGGCTGCGCATCAATTGCTCGCCGATACTACGCATTCTCGTAATACGGGCTTCATTTTCTTCGCTGTTGAAAAAGCCGGGTGAGTGTTCCGCCAGCCACGTCATCGTGGTCGCCAATACGGCCCACTCGAGCGGGTTGGGCAGTGGTGCGGCAGGTCGCTTGCAGCTGCCCGGGTATCGTTCGAGCAGGTAACCAACACCGTAATTGATTCTTTGCCAGGCGGGTAAACTCAGTTCGCGTCGCAAGGCGTCGAGGGTGAATGGTCCGTTCATGTTGCCCGACAATTCGAGTGTCCGGGTCTCCTGTTCAGCCAGCTGCACCAGGGCTTCCATGCAACCGTCGAACTGGCTGCGGCTCATCGTCGGCTGGCCTTCCTCGTCATTGCTGGCAGCGATACTGGTGCAGATGTTGATCTCTTCGATAATCCTCGAGCGGACCGGAATATCGAAGTAGTACACCATATCCGGGATCAGCAGTGCCATGCGGGCAACAGCGTCCGCCAGGATCGTTTGCGCCTGCTCGACCAGTTGCCCGGTGTCTTCATCCGTGGGCCTGACAATACGCTGCAAAACGCCGTACACGGCGCCCATTGCTTCGTTCAGACCCGGGTCCGTACGCGCGAATGCCTGCGCGTACTGCACTGAAATGGCTGGCAAGACTTCGACCAGCCAATCAGCCAGCGAAAATTCTCCCCCCAGTGTGGTGGGATCCGCCAGCCAGCGGGTGGCCAGTGCCAACAAGCCCTGTACAAACTCAAAATGGCGCGCATCGTTCAGGCCGTCCAACAGGCTCGTGATATACAGGGCGTCTGCCGCCTGCCCCGGTTCCATGCTCCCTTCCACTGCCTGAGCCTGGATAAGCAGCGAATATCTCAAGCGCAACAACAATTGGCTGTCAGGCGGACTCATGGCCACCGACTGCATCGCCAATTGTGACATGGCGCGCGGGATGTCCTTCACCAGCAACTTATCGTTATCCAGGGTGGAGCCTTCCACAAAATACTCTGCTGGAAGATTGAACCGGTCTGCAAACCAGGTCGTCTCCACCGCCTTCCAGGGGGCATCCGGTTTACCCTCGGGGCCAGCCAATTGCAGGAACTCGTCCCACAAAGCGACGGCGTTTGCTTCTGTCACCAGCAACAAGGCGGGCAGGTTTACAATAGCAAGCCTTTGCCCGGCGCGTTGAAACACCTGGTACAGCAGCGCGCTTTCCGGCATAGCACCGGGAAAAGTCAGCGCCCCGTCTTCGAGTTTGTGTTGTTGCAGTTCCTCGAGTACCAGCCAGGCAGCTGCATCGACTACAGGGCTGCGTGGCTCAACCCAACCATGACGGTCCACCAGCCGTTGTAACCAACCCCGATCATCGAGATACATCTGTGCCAGGGTGGCCGGGTCAACCTCGGTGCGATCCTGCGCCTGTTGTATTACGTGCGCGGCCGCTGCTACATCCAGCAGTGCCCGGTTACGCGATGCAGGCAAGGCCAGGGCCAGCGCAACGTGGTCGCTGCCAGGCAGGCTCACCGTGACTTCTTCAACCGCTACGGCCTCTTCCTGCGTATCCGGGACCGGCTGGCCAGCAAATTCCGGATCAACCTGGGCCGGCAACGTGGCAGGCACCAACAGGAGTACGCTGCATAGTTGCAGGCTCCATAACCGGGCAAGCCACGCGTATTGCGGCCTGTCCTCATTTGCCTTACCCTGCCGGACTTGAGTATTCATACTCGTGTACCCGTGGCACCATCTTTAATTAAACGCCCGCAGGCTATACTACCTGCTGCAATACCGCAGCGGCAATGAATTCAGTCGGACTCTGAACATGAAAAAATTACTGATCGTTACCACTGGTGGCACCATCGACAAAATATATTTTGATGATTTAAGCCACTACCAGATCGGCGACCCGCAGATCGGGGAAATACTGCTTAGTTTACAGGTCGGCTTTGATTTCGAGGTCAACGCACTGATGCGCAAGGACAGCCTGCACGTCACCGACGCAGACCG
>JAPHTE010000394.1 GCA_026196445.1 Lysobacterales bacterium | reverse complement strand
CTGGAGCACAAGCAGATGGAAGACTTGCTCGATGAGATCGCCGGAGCCATCGAGGCGGAGGACACGGACCGGGCCATAGACGTTGGTGATTCCCTGCTGCTGCTGGTCCAGCAGCACAACATAAAGGAAGAGGAGATGCTCTACCCTGCGGCCGAGAATTTGCTGGCCGGTGACTGGGATGAGTTATCCAGGGTGCTGGCAGAATACAAGGATTTACAGGATTAGCCCATGCCCCTTGCGAGGTCTGTTTTCAGGTCCTCCACGTCCTCCAGGCCCACGGCCACCCTTATCAGCCCATCGTCGATTCCCGCCTGCTGTCGTTGCTCGTCCGTCAGGCGGTTGTGGGTGGTGGTGGCCGGATGGGTGATGGTGGTCCGCGTATCACCGAGGTTGGCCGTGATGGAAACCAGGCGGGTGGCGTCGATCAGTCTCCAGCCAGCGTCTTTGCCGCCCTTGAGTTCAAATGAGAGCAAACCGCCGAAACCGGATTGCTGGGTTTTTGCCAGCACGTGCTGGGCGTGGCTTTCCAGCCCCGGGTAATAGACACGTTTCACCGCATCCTGTTGTTCCAGCCATTGGGCCAACGCCAGGGCATTGGTGCTGTGCGCCTGCATGCGTAGCTTCAATGTCTCCAGGCCCTTCATAAACACCCAGGCGTTGAACGGGCTCATGGTGGGGCCCGCTGTCTTGAGGAAGCCGAACACGTCTTCACCCACGATATCCCTGGCGCCAAGCACGGCGCCGCCCACGCAGCGGCCCTGGCCATCCAGGAACTTGGTGGCGGAATGAACCACGATGTCGGCGCCGTGACGGATGGGTTGTTGCAGGGCAGGGGTGCAAAAACAGTTATCCACCACCAGCAGGCAGCCGTTGAGGTGGGCCAATTCCGCCAGCTTGCTGATGTCAGCTATCTCGGTCAGTGGGTTGGAGGGCGTTTCCAGGAATAACAATCGTGTTTCTGGACGGATGGCCGATTCCCAGTTTGAAAAATCCGCCAGGTTGACGAAGCTGGTTTCAATACCCAGTTTTGCCATGTAGTCGGTAAACAGCACCGTGGTGGAGCCGAAAACACTGCGTGACGAGACGATGTGGTCACCGGTTTTGAGCAATCCCAGGCAGGTGGAAAGGATAGCCGACATCCCTGACGCCGTGGCCACGCAGGCCTCGGCGCCTTCCAGCGCCGCCAGTCGCTCTTCAAAGGTCCTGACGGTAGGATTGGTAAAGCGGGAGTAGATATTGCCCGGTTCATCACCGGCGAAGCGTGCCGCTGCCGCTGCGGCCGAGTCAAATACATAGCTCGAGGTGGTGAAAATGGCTTCACTGTGTTCACCCTCGGAGCTGCGGACCTGCCCGGCCCGGACCGCGAGCGTGTCAAACTTCAGATCATCTTTTTTACTGGACATGGTTACCTCACCGGTCTGGTGTGAGCCGGGACTCTCAGTATAGCGTTCTCGCCAGTAACCCGTCTTCTGCCTTGCAGACAGCGAGGTTTACGGCGAAGGCGGGCACAAGAATGACGGCCGCCATTCCCACGCGTAAAAAAAACGGATTTCATAGTGTCCCCATTGGCTATTTTTCCGGCCTTTTATGTTTCCATCGGCGGTGTGACCATAACCAGGTCTCAGGTTGTTGGACGATGTCGCGTTCGAGACGCCGGGTATGTAACTCGGTAATTTCATTTTCAGCGCATTGCTTGGGATGCTCGAACAACAACTCGGTGCGAAGCCGGTACAGGCCCCGTTTTTGGCGGATCACAGAAGCGTAGACAACCGGGTAGCCCAGCATTTTCGATATGTTTTCGGTGCCTCGGAAAACCGGGGTGTCCTGGTTCAAAAAGGTCATCCAGTGCGCGTTGTCGGGCCGCGGTGTCTGGTCGGCGATAAAGGCGGTCACGGTGAGTTGATCCCGGTCCCTGATCATGCCCTTGAGGGCTTTCTTCATCGGGTACAGCCTGATCCCGCTGCGTGTACGCATCCTGGTGAACAGGTCGTCAAAGTGCCGGTTGGCCAGCGGATGGTAAATAACATACAGCTGGTGCAGACCCAGCTGGCAAAACATGGCGCCGGTCAGCTCCCAGTTACCCATGTGGCCGAGCACCAGGATGATGCTCTGTTTTTCCTCGTAATACCGTTCGATTGGAGCAAGATCGCCGTCTTCGATGACGAAGTAATCCCGGACGCCTGCGGGTGAAATGCTCAAAGTCTTGATGACTTCCAGGCTCAGGTCACACAGGTAGCGATAGAAATCCACGCGGATCTTGTCGATTTCTTTGGCAGTCTTGTCGGGAAAAGCATTCTCCAGGTTGCGGGTCACCATGGATTTGCGGTAGCGGAAAACCCGGTAGAGCAACACAAATAACAGGTCCGACAACAGGTAAAGCGGTTTTTTGGGCAGCCAGGACACCAGGTAGAGGAACGGTAACGACAGGTAAAAAAGTACTGTGCTCATGCTCGTGCCGGTTGCGTTCCAGGTTGATTTATACCAGTAAACTCATTTTGCTGCTCAAACAGCATATTACCGTTGTGGTGGAGGTGATGTCACGTAATCGTGGCCAGG
>JAPHTE010000231.1 GCA_026196445.1 Lysobacterales bacterium | reverse complement strand
TTGCTGTAGGCCATAATCCTGCTTCACATTTTACCTTCAATAAACCCGCGGATACTTATTATTATTGATCTGGATCAATGAGTTCCACGCTTAAAGGAGTAGCCTGAATTTGGAGGAGATCATAAGTCACTTTCACCATGTGACCTATGCATCTATGCGCTTAGCATTATGGAACGCATTTCAGGAGGGCGCCATGAATTCTCAGACCTCAAATTACATTACTGGCGACCCCGCCTTTGCAGTCGACAGGCAAGGTTCTATCGTACTGTGGAACAACGCCGCAGAAGAGGCCCTGGGTATTGAGTGTTCAACAGCATTGGGGCAGAAGTGCTGGTCCCTGCTGTGTGGTAGAGACGTCTATGGCAATCGCCATTGTTGCGAGCACTGTCCCATCCGCGAGCAAGCCTTTCAGCATGAACCCGTGCGAAGTTTTCACGCAGCATTCAAAACAGGTGTAGATGGCCACGAGGCTTTTGGGATCAATTGCGTCATCATTTCCGACCAGCCCGACCAGGAGCTTCTGCTGCACATCTGTAACCCGGAAAAAAACACCTCGACACTGAGCAGCGAGCAGCTCTGTAACATCCAGCCTGTCGAATCCCTGTCTAGCCGTGAGGTCGAAGTACTGACCCTGCTGGCCGAAAAGGTCAAAACACAGGATATCGCTGATCGCCTGGCAATCAGCATCCGCACGGTGCGCACCCACATCCAGCATCTGATGTACAAGTTGCACGTGCACAAACGCGCCGAGGCGATCCAGGCGGGCAAAGACCTGAACCTCATTTAGCTCGGCCCTGGCTGGGGGAGTGAGAGCGCGGCCGCCGCTTGGCGGTCGTGCTTGTGTCTGGGGTGAAGTTATACTGCAATCGCGGCCAGTGGCCGCTCCCACAAGGCCACTTCCACAAGGCCACTTCCACAAGGCCACTTCCTCAGGGTCGTAAAAAAGTTGTGGGAGCAACCGGCGCCAGCCGGTCGCGATTGGATTTTGCTCAAGTGCCAAGTACTAACAATCGCGGCCAGTGGCCGCTCCCACAGGGCCGGGCCCGCAAAGACGCCACCCCTGCGGATACCGTGCGGGGTTTAAATCACTATAACTCCGGCGCCCTTGATCGCGTCATGCTTCAACGCGATCAGCGCTTCGTTGGCCTCGGCCAAGGGGAATTCCCGGGTGTGGGTATGGACCTTTGCCTGCACCGCTTCTGCAAGAAATTCGCGGCCGTCCTGCCGTGTATTATTGGCCACCGAGCGGATGACCCGCTCCCAGTAGATATCCTGGTACGGAAAGGCGGGAATATCGCTCATGTGGATGCCACCCAATACCAGGCGTCCGTCCTTGTTCAACGCGCCGAGCGCTGCCGGTACGATTTCACCAGCCGGTGCGAAAACGATGGACGCATCGAGTTTGGCCGGTGGTGCATCAAAGGTGCCACCGACCCATTTTGCGCCCAACTCCCCGGCGAGGCGCTGGTGACGGTCATGGTCGCGGGTGCAGACGTACACCTCGGCGCCCCGGTGCCGCGCGATCTGGATCGCGATGTGCCCTGCGGCGCCAAACCCGTACAAGCCGAGTTTCGCACCGGACCAATCCTCCAGCTCGCACTGGCGCAGGCAGCGATAGCCAATGATCCCGGCGCACAACAGCGGCGCCACCTCGATATCACCGAGGCCGGTCGGTAATGCGTATACAAATTCGGCCGGCGCCGTGATGTATTCCGCAAAACCTCCGTTGCGCGTCCAGCCGGTAAATTCAGGCGTATCGCACAGGTTTTCCCGGTTCGAGCGGCAAAAATGACAGCTTCCACAGGTCGAATTCAACCACGCGACACCCACCCGTTGGCCGGTTTCCAATCCGCTGCCTGCGGGCGCGGCTTCAACGGTGCCGACCACCTGGTGGCCTGGAACAAGCGGAAACTCGTACCTGTTTGGATCAAGCTCGCCCTCCACCACGTGCAGGTCGGTGCGGCAGATGCCGCAGGCCCGCACCTTGATCAACACTTCCCCGGTCGCCGCCCGGGGCTGGTCCACCTCGCTCAGAACAAGGGGTTTCTCACTGATGGGTTTGCATCCGTGTAATAGCTGCGCGTACATACCAATTGCCACGTTGTATCAGTGGTTTTAATTGTTGTCGGTAATTTTTCCCAGCTTCTCGATCAAATCCAAAGGGAAAACAATCGTCGAGGTCTTGTCGCCGGCAATTTCCGTCAGGGTCTGCAGGTACCGCAATTGGATGGCTTTTGATTCGGCACTGAGTGTCTTTGCGGCTTCGACCAGTTCGTTGGCGGCCTGTTTTTCGCCCGTGGCATGGATCACCTTGGCGCGCCGCTGACGCTCCGCCTCAGCCTGCGCCGCGATTGCCCTGATCATGCTCTCGTCGAGGTCCACGTGCTTGATCTCGACATTGGACACCTTGATGCCCCAGGCATCGGTCTGGCGGTCCAGGATCGACTGTATATCGTGGTTGAGCGCATCGCGCTCAGACAGCATTTCATCCAGTTCATGCTGACCCAGCACGGACCGCAAGGTCGTCTGCGCCAACTGGCTGATGGCATCCAGGTACTTCTCCACCTGGATGATCGCCTTTTCGGGATCGATCACACGGAAATAAACCACCGCATTGACCTTGACGGACACGTTATCCCGGGAAATGACATCCTGCGTGGGTACATCCATCACGATGACGCGCAGGTCGACGCGCACCATTTGCTGGACCACCGGGATGACGATGATGAGGCCCGGACCCTTGACCTTCCAGAAACGCCCAAGCTGAAAAATGACGCCGCGTTCATATTCACGCAATACCTTGATGGCGTTGAAAATGATGGCCAACAGGGCTAACGCGACAATGCCGAAAAAATAATTGAAAAACATGTCCTTACTCCTTCACAAATGCGTTTTACCGGTATAACTCAATACCGGTTTCAGTCTTCGGCTGGACTTACTTCCAGCGTCAGGCCATTGATACCCTTCACCACGACCGCCTGCCCCTCCTTCAGTGGTACCCCGGTAACCGCAGCCCAGCATTCGCCGTGTACAAAGACCTCACCAAGCCGGTCGAAGTCCTTCAATGCCGTACCCGGGGCGCCGATCATCTCCTCCCGTCCAGCCACCAGGGGTCTTTGCCGCGCTTTCACGGCAACCCCGACGATGGCCATCAAGCCCATCCCGCTAGCCACTGCTATCGCCCCGATCAGCGGCCTCGATACTGTGAAACCGGGCACATCGGTATCCATCAGGATAATGGAACCGATCACCATGGAAATGATCCCGCCAATTCCGAGTACACCAAAACTCGGGTTCATCACTTCAAAGATCATCAGCACTATTCCGAGCACGATCAGGGCAAAGCCGACGTAATTTACCGGCAGCATCTGGAAAGCGTAAAGCGCGATCAGCAAGCAGATTGCCCCAATCACGCCCGGCAGTATTGCCCCAGGGTTGTAACCCTCGAAAATCAGGCCATAAACGCCGACCATCAGCAGCAGGTAGGCTATCGTCGGGCTGGTGATCACCGCCAGCATCTCACTTTTCCAGTCTGGCTCCACCTGCTCCACCAGCAGGGACTTCGTAGCCAGCACGCGGTCCACACCGCGCACCTTGACCGTCCTGCCGTCGATCTGCTCGAGCAGGTCGCCGATATCCGTTGCAATCAGGTCGATAACACCCATTTCCAGCGCCTTCTCGGCCGTGATACTCGCAGCCTCCCGCACCGCCAGTTCCGCCCAATCGGCGTTGCGACCGTGTTTGGCGGCCAGGCTGCGCGCATAGGCAGCGGCATCGTTGACAACCTTCCGGGTCATCGTGTCACCGGCGCCGGGCGCGGCTCCGGACTCCTTTTCATCCTCACCGGAGGGATTTTGCTTACCGCCTTTACTGCCACCGATTATGGATACAGGTGTGGCGGCCCCAACATTGGTCGCCGGGCTCATCGCTGCAATGTGGCTGGCATAGAGGATATACATGCCGGCACTGGCCGCGCGTGCGCCATCCGGCGCGACGAAAGTCGCTACCGGCACATCCGAGTTCAGAATGGACTTGATGATATCCCGGGTGGATGCATCCAGCCCACCGGGCGTATCCATGCGGACAATCAGCAACTCGGCGCCACCGGATGCAACGTTTTTCAATGTGCCGGTCAGAAAATCTGCAGTGGCGGGCCCGATCGGTCCCTGTATATCCAGCAGGACGGCCCGCCGCCCCAGGACTCCACCTGCATTGTCAGTTGAAGATATGGGTTCCTGTGCCGCCAACACGACCCCAAACACAGGCATAAGGGCGGCCAGCAAGAAACAAATCCGCGCCTTGTGCGCCGCGATGCGCAATTTCGAGTTCATGGCTTGCAACTCCTGCAGAGGAAAAGAGTGTCGCGAGAACCCTGTCTATCTTAATTTAAGCAGTTCAGCCGGATAAATTCCATCCGGGAGCCACTTTTACAGCGGAAAGCACTGCCTTTAGTGATCCAGATCAATCGACAGATGATCGATCTGATTGCAACCGCAGGTTTTCAATGTAAAAAAGTGCGCCACGTTTCCGTGGCGCACCTCAATTAACACTTGCAACTGCCTATATGTTCAGACTTCGTCAACCGGGTGCGTGAGAGGCGTGGCGTCCATGCGCCTTACCCTGGTTGATAAGGGCCATCAGTGCTCCGCAAATCATCAGCGCGGAGGCAATGTAGAAGGCGATGTCTTCCTTGCCGGTGATGTCCTTGACCATGCCGGCGATACGCGGAAGGATCAAGCCACCCACACCCCAGGCGGTGAACATCAAGCCATAGTTCATGCCGAATGACTTCATTCCAAACTGGTCCTTGGTGGCAGATGGGAAAAGCGTCAGGTTGGCGCCGTAGCAAGCGCCGATCAGCAGGACCGCAACCAGCAACACCGCGGCGTTGCTGCCAAAGAACAAGGGCACCAATACCATGACGCATTGCACCATGAAGGCGATAAACAAGGTCCACTGACGGCCAATCCTGTCGGAAATGACGCCAGCGAGTACACGGCCACCGGCATTACCAACCGCCAGCACCGCCACGGCGACGAATGCCGCTTCACCCAGGGAAGCCTTGGCCATACTTGCTGCTGACCCGATCACCATCAGGCCCGCTGCCGCGCCGAAAACGTACATCGTCCACAACATCCAGAAATTGGAGGTTCGAACCATTTCTTTCCAATTCATTTCGACCGCAGGCCGGGCCGCGGCAACGTTTTTGGGACGCGTATCAGCCTTGGGGTCGAACGCTACGTAATCTTCGGGCGGGTTCCTGAGCAGTTGTGAAAGGCCAACGACGATAACGAAAAATGCGACGCCAAAAATGGTCATGGTTGTGGATACGCCATAGGCGTTCAACAGGGCCTTCGCGGTCGGTGCAATATACACGGAGGCCAGGCCAAAGCCTGCCACCACCAATCCGGCGATCATGCCCGTTTGTGAGGACGGGAACCACTTGACTGCGGCCGGGGTTGCGGCAGCATAACCAAAGCCGATACCAATCCCGCCGAATATACCAAAGCCGATGACAAAACCGAGGTAACTGTCTCCCGCGAGGCCTGCCAGGATACAGCCCAGGGCTACCATGAAACCGCCGATGGTGGCCACCCAGCGCGGACCGATCTTGTCCTGCAAGCGGCCGGCCGGGATCATGGAAATGGCGAAAATGAAACAGGCAAGGGCGTAGGGGTCGGATTTCTGTGCTGCGGTCCAGCCCCACTCTGCCGGAATGGCAGCCTTGATGATCGACCAGGTGTATAAAACGCCGAGGGCTAGATTAATGCCTGTTCCGGCAAAAGTGACCCGCCAACCCGGGTTGGCAATTTTTGATTGGCTCATTCGTACGTCTCCTTATGGTGTACGGTACCCTATGCAACCGTTTGTCATCTGGACGGCTTGGTGGAAGCCCTGATTCGTGCCTGAACTTCAACTGTCAATCAGCGTGTTTTTTTCTAACGAACGTTAGGTTTTTATGGGGGTGCTCCCGCAATTATCGAAGATTGAAATATCACGTACTCATCTGTTTTAAAAGCAAAAAGATAATACGTATGCCGATTTTTTCAATGTTGCTAATTTTAACACCGATCACCATGTTTAGCCCCCGTGTTAAGGGCCTTTTGTGGGGTTAATTGATGCAGATCAACTCCGACCCCTTATCCTCTGCTTTATACACTGAAATGAAGCATTTAATGGTATTATTCGCCCGTAGCCAAATTGGGTATCGAGCCCCAATTCCCAAGCAAATTGATGAGCAATCCCATGCTTGCAAGCACCAAAGGATTCCACCATGAATGACAAAGCCATGTCAGCATTGAATCGAGGCGTAAAAGTCCTGCATGATCCCATCCGCAACAAGGGAACCGCATTCACGGAAGCCGACCGGAAAGCACTGCACCTGACCGGTTTGTTGCCACCACGCGTGCATTCACCGGCAGAGCAGGAACAGCGTGTACTCGGTAATATCCGCAGCAAATCCACGGATCTTGAAAAATATCTTTACCTGGTTGCATTACAGGATCGGAACGAAACCTTGTTCTACCGCGTAGTGATGAACAACATCCAGGAAATGATGCCCCTGATTTATACCCCCACCGTGGGTCAGGCGTGCCAGGAATTCCAGCATATCTATCGGAGACCGAGAGGGTTTTATATTTCCGCGAATGATCGCGGCAACGTCAAGAACGTACTGCAGAATTGGCCGCACACGGACACCAAGATCATTGTTATCACCGATGGTGAGAGGATACTCGGTCTTGGTGACCTGGGCGCACAGGGCATGGGTATCCCGATTGGTAAATTGTCACTCTACACTGCCTGCGCCGGTATCCACCCGACCCAGTGCATGCCGGTCATGCTCGATGTGGGCACCAACAACGATGCGCTGTTGAACGACCCCTTGTACAACGGTATCGAACAACGCCGTATGCGCGGCAAGGCTTACGATGACCTGCTGGACGAGTTCATCCAGGCCGCAAACGAAGTGTTCCCGGGTGTACTGATCCAGTTCGAAGACTTCGGCAACATCAATGCCTTCAGCTTGCTGGATAAATACCGCGACAAGATCAACTGCTTTAACGATGACATCCAGGGTACCGCTGCCGTTGTACTGTCCGGCATCATCGGCGCCTTGCGTATCACCGGCGGCAAGCTGTCCGAACAACGCTTGTTGTTCCTCGGCGCTGGAGAGGCCGGTATCGGCACCGCCGATACCTTTGTCGCCGCGTTGGTCGAACAGGGTATTCCTGTCAAGACCGCACGCAGGCAGTGCTTCTTTTACGACACCAAGGGCCTGCTGACTTCTGACCGTGAACACATCCAGCATCACAAACAACGTTTCGCCAGGAAAGTCGCACCGGTCGAGAGTTTCCTCGAGGCGATCGAAACCCTGAAACCGACTGCGATTCTAGGGCTCTCCGGCCAGCCGGGCAGCTTCTCCAAGGAAATCATCGAGGCCATGGGTAAGATCAACAAACGACCGATCATCTTCGCCCTGTCGAATCCCACTTCCAAGGCAGAATGCACAGCTGAGCAGGCTTACAAATGGACCGAGGGCCGCGCCATTTTCGCCAGCGGCAGCCCGTTTGACCCGGTCAAGCTCGGCAACCAGACCCACGTGCCCGGCCAGGGCAATAACGTGTACATCTTCCCGGGTGTCGGCCTGGGTGCGATCGTCAGTGGCGCCAGGCGCGTAACGGATGAGATGTTCCTCGCCGCCGCGCACTCGCTTGCCAACCAGGTTCTCGAAGAAGACCTGGCCGCAGGCAACGTTTATCCGCCGTTGGGGAAGATCAGGGAAGTCTGTGCCACGATCGCTTACGAGGTCGCCAAGATTGCCTGGGACAAAGGCCTGACGGACCGCGAGCGGCCGCAGGACCTGCTCGCCGAGATCAAGGCGCAGATGTACCAGCCGGTATATCCCCACTACGCCTGAGGGAAATAGCAGGCACACATGTCGGGGCATCCGTTTGACTGAATGGGTGCCCTCTTTAACAGATGGACTAGAATAGATCAGTAACACTCATAATAGGAGACAAAAATGAACCAGTATCTCAACTCTGTACTAGCGACGGTCAAGGCCAAGAACCGCGGCGAGGATGAATTCCTCCAGGCGGTCGAAGAGGTCCTGCAGTCGCTATCGCCGGTTCTGGACAAGCACCCGGAATATGTTGAGGCGAAAATCGTAGACCGGGTTGTTGAACCGGAACGGATGATCGTTTTCCGCGTACCGTGGATCGACGACGCCGGCCAGGTCCGGGTCAACCGTGGTTTCCGTGTTGAATTCAACAGCGCGATCGGCCCTTACAAGGGCGGTCTGCGTTTCCACCCCAGCGTGAACCAGGGCATCCTGAAGTTCCTGGGCTTTGAACAGGTGTTCAAGAACAGCCTGACCACCCTGCCCATGGGCGGTGGTAAAGGCGGTTCCGACTTTGACCCCAAGGGCAAGTCTGACAACGAAGTCATGCGTTTCTGCCAGAGTTTCATGTCAGAACTGAGCCGTCATATCGGTCCTAATACCGACGTCCCGGCAGGTGATATCGGTGTTGGCGGCCGCGAGATCGGTTACCTGTTTGGCCAGTACAAGCGTCTGCGTAACGAATTCACCGGTGTTTTGACCGGCAAGAGCCTGAACTGGGGCGGCAGCCTGATCCGTCCGGAAGCCACCGGTTATGGCACCGTTTATTTTGCGCAGGAAATGCTGAAAACCGCGGGCAAGTCATTTGAAGGCCTGACCGTTTCAGTGTCCGGTTCCGGTAACGTTGCCCAGTACGCGACCGAGAAAGCCAATGATTTCGGTGCCAAGGTCGTAACGCTGTCCGACTCCAGTGGTTACATCGTCGACATGGATGGCATTACGCCTGAGAAACTGGCCTACGTATTCGAACTGAAGAACGAGCGCCGTGGCCGCATCTCCGAGTATGTCAGCGAATACCCGTCAGCGACTTACCATCAAGGCACCGGTGTCTGGAATGTTCCGGTTGATGTCGCGCTGCCCTGCGCAACCCAAAACGAGCTGAACGGCGATGACGCCGACGCCCTGTTGAAGAACGGTTGCTTCTGCATCGCCGAAGGCGCCAACATGCCGAGCACGCCTGAAGCGGTTGACAAAATCCTGGCCGCCAAGATTCACTACGGTCCCGGCAAGGCAGCCAACGCCGGTGGTGTTGCGGTCTCCGGTCTGGAAATGTCCCAGAACTCCATGCGCCTGAACTGGACGCGTGAAGAGGTCGACAAGCGTCTCCACGACATCATGATCAACATCCACGAAGCGTGTAAAAACACCGCCATAGAGTTTGGCGAACCAGGCAATAACGTTCTCGGAGCCAATATCGCCGGCTTCCGCAAGATTGCCGACTCCATGATGGACCAGGGCGTAGTCTGATCCATTGGCCATGGTCCGGGCGCCGGGATACCGGTACCCGGTCCCGCCAGGCAGTGACAGGGCCCGCATCGGACAGGTGCGGGCCTTTTTTGTGGGATATCCTCACGGTCAGCCCACATATTGTACGTACCGTTCGATATACTTAACCCGCATATTGCACCAGTATCCCGGATGATGTCGCAGGGTACGTGCGGCCGGACGCAGTGCTGGACCAAGGTTAATAGCCCTGGCTACTGACCTGGGAAGACGGGTAAAGCAAATTTGTTAAAGTTTCGGATTGGGGTGGTTTTGGGATCAATCAATGAACAGGGTGATTAACTTAAAAGATTTTGAACAGGAGCCGGCGTTCTTCGATTCGCTGATGCCTTTCAAGGTCAAGGATATTTTGCTCGTCTCAAGCCTGTACGATATTTATAACCTGCACGAAGACGGGCAGCTGGCCAACCTGGTCATTTCGGAATATGCCGAACTCCGGTTGTCCCGCGCACCGGCCATCAAGCGGGTCGATTCCGGGCAACACGCCCTCGAGGCCATGCAACGCCAGCAATTTGACCTGGTCATTGTGTTCCGCTCCATGAACGATATTGACCCGGCCGAATTCAAACGCCGGGCCAAGCTTATCAACCCCGTAATACCCGTCGTCCTGCTCGCCTTCCACCACCGTGAACTGGAGCTGATCAGGGTCAACGAAGAACAGGAAAACGCCTACGACGACGTCTTCTTCTGGAGCGGCGAATCAAAGATCCTGCTGACCATCATCAAGTTTGTCGAGGATCAGAGGAACGTCGGCCCCGATACCGAGCTGGTTGGAGTCCGCGTCATTATCCTGGTGGAAAACTCGGTCAGGTTCTATTCTTCGTTTCTACCCCTGATCTATACCGAGACCATGCAGCAGACATCGGCCCTGCTTTCGGAAAGCATCAATTCAGCTAACCGGTTGTTGAGAATGCGCGCGCGGCCCAAGATCCTGCTGGCGGTGAACTTCGAGGAGGCCATCGCACTGTTTGAAAAGTACAAGAAATACATGCTCGGCGTGATCTCAGACATCCAGTTCTGCAAGGATGGCAAAATCAACGAATCGGCCGGTATCGAACTGGCCAGGATCATCAAGAACGAACTGAAGGACCTGCCTGTTTTGCTGCAATCAACCAATGACAGCAACGCCGAACAGGCAGAAGCGTGCAACGCTGCATTCCTGAATAAACAATCACCCACTTTGCTCAACGAGCTGAGCACTTTCATCAACCAGAATTTCGGTTTCGGGGATTTCATTTTCCGCCTGCCCGATGGCACCAAGCTCGACCGGGCACGGAATTTCAGGGAAATGCAAAAATGCGTATCCCGGATTGACAGCACGTCGTTGCTCTACCACGCAGAGAGGAACCATTTCTCCAACTGGCTGATGGCGCGTACCGAGTTCGAGCTGGCGAACCGGCTGCGGCCACGCAAGGTTAACGAGTTCAAGGATCCAAAGGACCTGCGGTCCTACCTGGTGCAGACACTCAAAGATTTCCGGCACGAAAGACAGATCGGTATCATCACCGACTTTTCCAGGGATCACTATGACGGCCAGGCGGAGTTCCTGCGTATCGGCGAAGGTTCCCTGGGAGGGAAAGGCCGCGGACTGGCGTTCGTTAACAACCTGATCAACCGTTACCCCGTGTACAACGCTTTTCCAGGAACCCGTATCTCGGTCCCGCGGACCGCGGTGATCTGTACCGGCTTTTTCGACGAATTCATGGAAAGCAACGAGTTGACCAAGTACGCCCTCGGTGACCGCAGCGACGAAGAAATCATCGAAGCTTTCAGCCATGCAACTGTCCCGCAGGATCTCGAAGAGGACATGATGTCCTTCCTCGCATCAGCCGACTACCCGCTGGCCGTACGTTCGTCTTCATTGCTGGAAGATTCACACTACCAGCCATTTGCCGGAATTTTTGACACGCACTTCCTGCCCAATAACTGCAACTCCCTACAGGGGCGCGTGGACCGGCTTTTGGCCGCCGTCAGGCTCATTTATGCATCGGTTTATTTCAGGAATTCCCGGAACTACATCAAGGCGACCGGAAACCGGGCCGAAGAAGAAAAAATGGCCATCATCCTGCAGGAAATTGTCGGCAAAAACCGCGATGGTTATTTTTACCCGGTCCTGTCCGGCATGGCCAGATCCTATAATTTTTACTCGGTTGGACACATCAAACCGGAAGAAGGCATCGCCTATACCGCGCTGGGACTGGGCAAGACCATCATGGAGGGCGAAAACTGCCTGTTTTTTTCTCCGGCCAACCCGCGTGTATTGCCACAGTTTTCCACCACCAAGGACTACCTGAAAAATACCCAGCGTGAATTTTTTGCGGTGGACATGAACAACCCTTCGATTTTCCCGCAAAAAGGCGGCGAGGTCGGACTGGTCAAGCTAAAGGTCGCCGATGCTGAAAAACAGGGCGCGCTGAAGTATGTTGGCTCAACTTACTCGGCCGACAATGACCGGATTTACCCCGGTATAGGGCGCAAGGGCGCACGCCTCGTGACCTTCGACCCGATCCTGAAAACAAAATTGATGCCGCTGGATGAAATCCTGCAATACCTGTTGCAGCTTGGCAGCAAGGCCATGAACGTTCCCGTCGAGATGGAATTTGCTGCAGAATTGAGTTCCGATGCACGCAAGCCGCACGAGTTCCGGTTTTTACAGATCCGGCCGATGATGGTGGATACAGCGTTTGAAGACATTTCCGTGCAGGACTGTGACAAAGAACGCCTGTTCTGCAAATCCAACCAGGCACTCAGCAACGGCAGGATCAAGACCATCCGGGATATCGTTTTTGTCAAACCGGAAAATTTTGAACGCGTCAACATGGCTCACATGGCGCAACAGGTGGGCGAATACAACAAGCGATTCAAGAGCAAAGGCACTCCCTACCTGCTGCTCGGCCCGGGCCGCTGGGGCACCTCGGACCGCTGGCTGGGCATCCCGGTCAAGTGGGACCAGATTTCCTCGGCGCGGGTTATCGTGGAGGCCAACTACGGTGACTTCGTGGTCGAACCATCATTCGGCACCCATTTTTTCCAGAACCTGATCACCTTCCAGACCGGTTACCTGACCGTCAACAGCAATACCGGATACGAAACGCTGGACTGGGACTGGCTCAGTTCGCTGGAACCCGTCTCAGAGGTCGGTTTTGTGCGCCACGTGCGGCTGGATGAACCACTGGACATCCAGATCGACGGCCGCAGTGGCGAGGCAGTGATACTCAAACCTGAGGGACTGTAAATGCTCGTTCAATCATTTACGGTCCCTGGTAAACGCCGATGATCAACCAGGCGCTTTTAGACCCGCACAGCATTGTCGTCGTCGGCGGCTCCAATGATTTGCACAAACCCGGTGGCAAGGTACTGAAGAATATTATCGATGGTGCCTACGCCGGTGACCTGAAAGTCGTCAACCCCAAACAGTCCTCTGTGCAGGGTGTTGCCTGCGTGGCATCGCTGGATGAGCTGGATGAAGTCGAGCTGGCAATCCTGTCGATTCCGGCACGCTTCTGCCCCGCTGCGGTACACACGCTTGCAACTGAGAAAGACACCCGGGCTTTTATCATCCTGTCCGCCGGTTTTTCCGAGGAAGGTGCACAGGGCAAAGACTGGGAAGAACAGATCGTCAGAACGGTCAACTCGGTAAATGGCTGTTTGCTGGGTCCCAACTGCATCGGCCTGATAAACAACAATTACCGTGGCGTGTTTACCACCCCGATCCCGGTACTGGATGAAAATGGCTGCGACCTGGTCTCCAGCTCCGGTGCCACGGCCGTGTTCCTGTTGGAGGCCGGGATTTCGATGGGGCTGAAGTTCGCCAACGTGTTTTCGGTGGGCAACAGCGCCCAGACGGGTGTCGAGGACGTGCTCGAGCACATGGATGCGCACTTTGATGCGAAAACCGGTTCGCGTAGCAAGTTGCTATACCTGGAATCGGTCTTCAATCCTCAGAAGCTGCTAAAACACGCGTCCTCCCTGGTACGCAAGGGCGCACGGATCGCCGCTATCAAGGCCGGACGTACCGAGGCCGGCAGCCGTGCGGCGGCCTCGCACACGGGGGCTTTGACCAACCCGGATTCTGCAGTCAGTGCACTGTTTAAAAAGGCCGGTATCGTGCAATGCCGCAGCCGCCAGGAACTTCTGAGCGTCGCCGCCGTGTTCTCGTACCCGGAATTGAAGGGCAAGAACATCGCGGTGATCACGCACGCCGGTGGTCCGGCCGTGATGCTCACTGACGCCCTGTCGGACGGCGGATTGAATGTTCCTGCCTTAGAAGGACCAGACGCCGAACAACTACTCTCCCAGCTCAACCCCGGCTCCTCGGTTGCCAACCCGATCGATTTCCTTGCCACCGGCACGGCTAAGCAATTGGGGACCATCATCGATCATTGTGAACAAGAGTTTGACCAAGTAGACGCAATGGTGGTGATCTTCGGCAGCCCGGGCCTGTTCGATGTAACGGACGCGTATGCAATTCTGCGTTCAAAAATGGTATCGTGCAGCAAACCCATTTACCCGGTATTGCCTTCGGTCATCAACGCCCGGGCTGGCATCGAGGCTTTCCAGTCGGCAGGATACGCGAACTTCCCGGACGAAGTGGTTCTTGCCCGGGCATTGTGCGCCGTCGCCGGAACACCGGCACCGGCAAAAGGGGCGACAGCGCCGAACATCACAATCGACCGGCAGCGGATTCGCAACATCGTGGATACGGCCAGCGATGGTTTCCTGCCACCGGATAAAGCCGGTGAATTATTGGATGCCGCCGGTATTCCACGGGTGCAGCAGCAGATCATCACCGTGGCCAGGCAACTCGAACACCCCCCCGTACCGTTTGATTTTCCAGTCGCAATGAAGGTCGTCGGACCGGTACACAAAACCGATGTCGGTGGAGTGGTGCTGGATGTTGAATCAGGCCATGATATGCAGACACAATTTGACCGGTTGATGCGTATCGAGGGTGCAGTGGGCGTACTGCTCCAACCGATGACCGACGGCATTGAGTTGTTTGTCGGCGTAAAACGCGAGGCCGGTTTTGGCCACTTGCTCGTATGTGGTTTCGGTGGTGTGATGGTGGAGGTAATGAACGATGTATCCGCCTGTCTTGTCCCGGTTTCAGAAAGTGAGGCCAGCAAAATGATCAGGCGCCTGCAGGCCTACCCGCTCATCCAGGGCTTGCGAGGCCGAGAAGGGGTCTGCGAACGCCTGTTCAGTGAAATCATCCAGCGGGTCTCAGCGCTGGTGGAGACGGCGCCCGAAATCTCGGAAATGGACATCAACCCGCTAATGGGATCCGGACAAACCCTGCTGGCCGTGGATACGCGTACCAGGATCGAAAAGCAGCTGGCAGAAACCCCTCACCCACCGCTACCGGAAACCGCTTCCTCAACCAGGCTGAAGGCCTGAGCCTTTTCTGAAAACCAGGGTTTGACCTCGCCCCAGGCGCCCTTGAACAGGTCGCTTCGTCGGTAGTTTTCAAGCGCTGCCGCGTTATCCCACTTGCTGTAGGTATAAAACACGTTGGGCTGACCGGCATCGCGGTGCAGTTCGAGGTGCTGCACGCCGGGGTAGTCACGGATCAACTCGTGGATGCGGCCAAAATGGGCCAGGAAATCATCCACGCGAGCGGGTACGAACGCCATTCTTACTATTCTGGTTATCATGAGCAAAATCTTAATGGCTTGGATTGAATATTGCGACAGCTCTTGACTTTAGATTATTTGGGACAGTGGTAAAGTTGCCCCATTATTATCTAAAGTCGTTCGACTTTCGTTCCGGGCGTACCAGGCTCCTTGGCCGGAAACACCGTTGCCATACCGTCAAGGTACTGCCACTGGGCGTCGATAAAGGCCTGCAAATCCCCTGTATCGCCCCACACCTTGCGGAAGCGTCGCTGTTGCTTGGTGTAAGTGCTCACGTCGGTATCATCGGGCCGGAAGTTAATCCGGTAACGGCGGCCGTCAAATATTTCGTAAAGCGGGAACAGGCCTGACCTGACCGCCAACTCGATCAGCTCCGTACTCTGGTCGGGTTCGGACTTCCAGCCCGTCGGGCAAGGCGACAGCATCAACAGGAAACGGAAGCCCTTGACTGAGCGCGCATACCGGACTTTGCGCAGGAAATCCTTACGGTGACCTATAGACAGAGTAGCGGCATACGGAATCCGGTGCGCCGCCATGATCGACATGATGTCCTTTTTGCGCTCACTTTTTCCCTGGGGCGTGGTCGAGGTCACGGAACCAATCGGTGTCGCGCCACTGCGCTGGCCGCCTGTATTCCCGTAGATTTCGTTGTCGTAACAGATGTAAATGATGTCCTCGTTACGCTCGGCGGCAGCCGACAGGGTCGCCATGCCGATATCATAAGTTCCACCATCACCGGCCCAGCAGATCACGGGGTTATCGATGTCGTTCATGTTGGTGACCGCGCTGATTCCGGACGCCACCGCCGGTGAACTGGCAAAGGTCGTGGCCGCGGTCGGCGCGCCATAACCGGAGGTGGGAAATGCACCGGCGGTTACGATACCGCAACTCGACGGTATCACCAGCACCGGCATTTCATCACCCAGCGCTTCATCGAGAAATTGCAGACCGACCGACATCCCACAGCCTGCGCAGTTGGTGTTACCCGGTCGCAACAGGTGATTCCTATACGGTTTTGAAGGGGTCATTGCACTCATTTTGTCGTGTCCTTCCATTGCGGATCCGAAGCCGTTTCGCGGCGTTGCAGATCATCGATGATCGCGTTGATATTCTCCGGCGTCACATCACCGCCACCGAGGCCAACGAGATAGTCCTGTAACAGGATATCCGGCCCGCCTTGCAGGGTGGTTGCAATTTCCTGCCAGAAAATTCCTCCCGAGCCCGGTGAATGGTTGCGATCCAGCACGCCGACCTTGGCGGCTCCGCCGATGGCTTGCAACAGCTCTCTGCGCGGGAATGGCCGGAACAACTTGGTGCGGATCATGCCGATTTTTTCGCCCTTTGCACGCCGCTCCCTGACCACGTTCCTGAGTGTCCGGGCCATCGTATTGCAGGCGACCAGGATCATGTCCGCGTCCCCGGTCTCAAAGGTTTCCATGACCCCTGCCGGGCGCCGCCCGAAAATCTCTTCGAATTCATCCCGGGCCTCTTCCAGCACTGTGATTACGTTTTCCATGGATTGCTGAATTTCAAAGCGGTGGTGTTCGGTCTCATTCGGGAAAGTCATGCCACCCATGGTCGTGGGATGGTTATGTTTCAAATGATGTGGGACCACGCATGGGGGCAGGAAGTTATCCACCTGTTCCTGGGTCGGAAAATCGACCACCATTTGCGTGTGGGATGTGACAAAGCCGTCCAGGGCAACGATCACCGGCAACATGACACGCGGATCTTCCGCAACCCGGAACGACATCAAAACAGTGTCGAACAGGTCCTGGTGGCTGTCACAATAGAACTGCAGCCAGGCCGCATCACGCATCATCAGGCTGTCGCCCTGATCCACCCAGATATTCCAGGGCGGTCCAAGGGTGCGGTTCACGGCCAGCATCACCGTTGGCAAACGGTAAAAACCCGCCGCAAAAATATTTTCCGTCATGTAAGCCAAGCCATTGGAGGAACTGGCCGTGAAGGTGCGCCCGCCAGCCAAAGCGGCGCCCATGCAAACACCCATCGCACTGTGCTCGGATTCCACCAGCACGATCCGCCCCTTGGTGAAATTATAGGCGGACAGGTATTCGATGATTTCGGTCTGAGGTGTAATCGGGTAAGCGCCGGCGCAACAACCACGGGCATCGCGGTTGGCCTCACCCGCCATCGCCAGGGCATGGCCCGCTACGTGGTCACCGGTTGCAAGCATTCTGCTCATCGTCATTACTCCAATATCACAGGCTGGCCATGTATATGGCGCCACGTGGACACGCGGTCATACACACGCCACAACCTTTACAGTATTCAAGGTCAAAGAGATAACCGTCACCTTCCGGATCGCGTTTCAAAACGCCTTCCGGACAGTACTCCAGACAGCGGTCACACTCGTTACACACACCACAACTCAGACAGCGCGAGGCTTCGGCGCTGGCTCCCGAGCCGTCGGGACCAGCCGCGAACCCCAGGTGGACTTCATCAAAACTGCGTCGTCGCACCATGGGTTCAAGGGTTTTGACCGCCTCGTTGGGCCGGTGATGGAAACGATGAAACTTGATGTCATCGGAATCCGCGACCCGCTCTTCCGGTTCAGGGAAAAGGTCTTCACCCGACAGGTTGCGATGGATGTGCAACGCGGCCCTGGCGCCACTGCCGATCGCTGCGGAGACCGTTCCCTCGTTAGTGGCAAAATCCCCACCGAGGAAAACCGGCGCACCACTGAGACCGAGCAACGTGCCCTCCTCCTTGATCTCGGCACCCTCGGGCAGGATGGAGATATCGTGCGATTGCCCCAGCGCCAGGATAACGAGGTCACAAGGGATATCAAACAGCGCTTCAGGGCTTTTATCGGCGATCGGCCTTGGCCGCCCGCTATCGTCGGGTGGACCAAGTATCATGCCCTGGCAGGTCAACAGGGTTCCGCTGTCTGAATCGGTCAGGCGAACCGGTGCTACCAATTCGTCCAGCATGATGCCCTCTTCGAGCGCCTGCTCGATTTCCTCATGTATGGCCGGCATTTCGCTACGGGTGCGGCGATAGACGACACGCACCTCATCGGCGCCGATACGTAAGGCGGAACGGGCAGCGTCCATGGCGGTATTACCGCCACCGATCACCACGACACGCTTGCCATCCAACCGTACATTGCCCCAGCGGACACGTTCCAGGAAATGCAGTCCCTGGACCGGTTTAACCGGGCCCTCGCCGCCGAGATCCAGATCGCTGACATTCTGTAAGCCGGTGCCGGCGAAAACAGCCTGGTAATCCTGGCTGAGACGCAGCATGTCTTCCCGTCCTACCGGATTGCCGGCTTTGACCTCAATACCATGGCTGAGTATGTAATCGATCTCCTGGTCCAGCACGTCACGCGGCAAACGATAGGTGGGTATCCCGGTGCGCAATACACCACCGAGTTCTTTATCTGCCTCAAACAGCGTCACTGGGTAACCGAGCCGTGCCAGGTGAAAGGCGGCGCTGAGGCCGGCAGGTCCCGAACCGACCACGGCCACGGCCTGGTCTCGCGATACGGTCGCCGGTGGGGGTCGAACACCCCTTTCGGCAGCAGCCCGTTCAATCTCCCTGACATTAACCGAAGCGTCAAATTCTGCACGGTTACAGGCCTCCATGCACGGCGCGGGGCATACCCGCCCACAAACCGCAGGCAAGGGTGAGGTCTCGAGCAAAATTTTCATTGCCTGGTCGTAATCCTCTTTGCCAACTGCCTCGACAAACCCCCTGACATCATTTCCGGCAGGACAAACGTGGTTGCAAGGCGGAGTCAAACGCCGTCTTTCAGGTTTTTCCGTGGCCCAGCTTCCAGTTTTGATTTTTGGCATACCGCCCAGGTCATCGTCGAACAGGCCGGCATTGTGGCGAACCTCGGTACTTGCCGGCTGCTCGGAGGGAATCCCCTCGACGATGAATGTCTTCACCTGTTTGTACGCCTGCCGGGCGCAGGTCTTGTTGGCGCCGGTAAAATTAAGGTGTTCCAGTGCCGCCAGCATATCCGACAGTGAAAGGCCCAGCGCCCTGGCAACCGCACCCGCCATGGTGGTGTTGACGATGGGTACCGTGCGCGTACCCAGGCCATTGGCCACGGCAATACCGGTGGCGTCGATACTGGCGAGCTTCCGCCCGGAAAAATTTTCCTGGCAATCGGTTCGCTCCGGCGTCGTGTTGACGATGATGGTGCCGCCCGGTTTCATGGCGGCATCGATCTGGGGCACGATCAGCGTGCGGTCCAGAATGACGATATGGTCGGGATGCTGAACCTGGTTGTGATTGGTGATTTCTTCGTCATCGATACGCACATATGCCTGGATCGGCGCACCGGAACGCTCCGCGGCGTACACGCCGAATGCCTGTACATACTTACCCTTGAGAAAATACGCCGAGGCAATAATCTTGGCCAGCGTAACACCGCCCTGTCCTCCACGTCCGCAGATTGTAATTTCCATCATTGCGGTTTTACCTCTCTGTCATATGTCAAAAAAGGGGGCCGAGGCCCCCTTTCAGTTTCTATATTCCGCGCTCAATTAGTAGCTGGCGCGCGAAGGGTATCAACCCTCCCGCGTCGATAATGGCCTGGCGGGCTTCCGGTAATGGATTAATTGCAAATGACTCACCTGATGTCAGGTTCCAGACCTTGTTGTCCCTGATTTCCAGTTCATCACCCTCGTCGGCCTCAATGTCAGGACAGATGATCATCCTGAGCCCTACGTTTATCGAATTTTGCAGGAATATTCTCGCAAAATGACGTGCGATCACGGTGATCTCGTAACCCTTGATACACGAGGCAGCCTGCTCACGTGAAGAACCACAGCCAAAATTGTCCCCGGCCACGATAAAGCTTCCGGGCGGAATCTGCCCTTGTGTGAGTTTCTGGTTGAATTCAGAGTCATCGAAGAACGCGAATTGCGGTGTTTCCGTGGGCAATACAGTTGCCATGAAACGACCCGGGTAAATAATATCCGTGGAGATGTCGTCTTCTAATTTGTATACAACTTTACCTTTTTCCATTTCAATTTACCTCCCTGGGGTCGGTAATCACACCGGTCAGTGCGCTGGCGGCAGCCACTGCCGGAGAGCACAGGAACACATCAGCGCCGGGGTTACCCATGCGGCCCTTGAAGTTGCGATTCGTAGTAGCAAGTGCAACTTCACCGTCACCTAACGCCCCCTGGTGGATGCCGAGGCAAGGTCCACAACCGGGGTTGCACACCACCGCGCCCGCCTTGATCAGGTCAGCCAGGTAACCGGCTTCCATCGCCTGGGTGTAAATTCTCCACGAGGCGGGGAATACAAGCATGCGGGTGCCATCCGCTACCTGCTTACCCTTCAGGATTTTCGCCACGATCTCGAGATCATCGAGACGGCCGCTGGTGCATGAACCTACAACGATCTGGTTGATCCTCTTGCCTTCCACACCACCAATCGACTCGATGTTGTCAACGGTATGCGGACAGGCTATCTGTGGGTCAAGTTTACCAGCATCAATTTCGACTACCTGGTCGTAGGTGGCATCGGCGTCCGGTGAAAACAGGTCGAGATCATCCTCGACACCGGCCTCATTTCGCAGGTAGCGAACCGTTTCTTCATCTGGCGGCACCACGCCTGCAGTCGCGCCGGCCTCCACTGCCATGTTGCACAGCACCAACCGGCCCGAGGTCGGTAAATTGCTGATAGCTTCTCCGTGAAACTCGATGACCTTGAAGTTGGCGCCCTCGGCGCTGAGCAGGCCGATCACGTTCAGGATCAGGTCCTTGGCATACACACCTTCCGGGAATTTTCCATTAACCACGACCTTGATGGTGCCCGGCACTTCGATGTTCATGATGCTGCCCAACGCCCAGACCGCCGCCATTTCGGTAGCGCCGATGCCGAATGCAAATGCACCTAGCGCACCGTGCGTGGTGGTATGGCTATCGGTGCCGACCAGTACTTGTCCGGGCCGCACATAACCGTTTTCGGGAAGAATCTGGTGGCAGATCCCGCCCACGTCACCACGCACGTCATGAAACTTCGTGATGCCCTGTGTGGCAACGAATTCACGCGTCTTCTTATGGTTGGTCGCCGTTTTTGAGGACTCGGGGGGTACACGATGGTCGAAGATGATCGCAATGCTTTCCGGATCCCAGACCCTGGGCTCACGCCCGGTGCCCTTGAAGATTTCGTTGAATTGGTTGATCACCAGCGCGGCGTTTTCGTGCGACATCGCCAGGTGCACGGGTAGCTCGAGAATATCACCTGCCTCGACCGTGGCCTGCCCGCAAGCCTTGGCGAGCAGTTTCTGTACATAGGTCATAGCCATATCGATTTCCTTGTAGTATTCACTCAGATGACGTTATTGGCCTTCAGTTCGGCCACTTCATCTGCTGTCATTCCAATACCTGCCAGAACCTCTTCGGTGTGCGCCGACAACCGTGGCGGCGGCGCAGTTATATCACCGGGTGTGGCACTGAACTTGGCTGTAAGGTTGAACAACGGGATGGAACCGATGCCCTCGACTTCCACATCCTTTAGCGTCTCGCGGTGCTTGACCTGCGGTTGCGCCAGGGCTTCGGCCAGGCTCAGGATCGCACCACTGGGCACACCGTGCGCGTTGAGCAGTTCCACCCATTCCTTGGTGCCGCGCTGTGTCAGCTTTGCTTCCAGCAACGGGGTCAGTTGCTTGCGATTATGCTTGCGGGTATCACGTTTCTCGAAGCGCTCATCGGTCTTCAGTTCGGGCACGCCGAGTATGTCGCAGACGGACTCCCACTGTTCCTGCTTGTTGGCCGCGATGTTGATGTAGCCGTCAGCAGTACGGAACACCCCGGATGGCGCCGCGGTGAAATTATCGTTACCCATCGGCACCGGTTCGCGCCCAGCCATCAGCAGGTTGGCAGCCACCCAGCCCATCAGGGGCATGATGGAGTCCAGCATCGCGATGTCGATGAACTGGCCTTCACCGGTGCGCTCACAATGATACAAGGCCGCCATGATGGCAAAAGCAGCGTTCAGGCCACCAACCGTATCACAGACCGGGAAGCCGGCCCGCAAGGGGTTCAGACGCTCGTCGCCATTGACCGCCATCTCGCCGGAAAGCCCCTGGATGATCTGGTCATAGGCCGGTTTTTTGGCGTCGGGTCCGGTCTGGCCAAAACCCGAGATGGCGCAATAAACCAGCTTGGGATTGATTTCCTTCAGTACGTCGTAACCGAGGCCCAACCGGTCCATGACTCCCGGCCGGAAGTTCTCGACCAGTACGTCCGCGTCTGCGGCCAGTTTTTTGAAGATTTCCTTGCCTTCGGGTGACTTGGTATTGAGCGTGACCGACTTCTTGTTGGCGTTCTGTGCCAGGAAACTGGTACCCATGCCCTGCTGGTTGAACTCGACCAGGGTGCCCAGTTGGCGCGCCAGGTCGCCGCTGCCGGGTCGTTCGATCTTAATGACCTCGGCGCCCATCAACGCCAGGTGCAGCGTCGCGAACGGTCCTGCCAGCACGTTGGTCAGGTCCAGTACCCTCACGCCTTGCAAAATTTGCGCGCTCATGCTGATTCTTTCCTTTTTATCGTGCCGGTCTTGTAGACACATCCGGGCATCTCACGTTCAAAAAAGCCCGCCACGTCGTTGGCCACGCCGATCAGCCCTTCGAGCCGGATGTCTTCGCGCACACCCTGCAACTGCAGGGCATTGACGAAGTCCTCGGTCGCCACATTACCGGCTGCAACCTTGGTAAACGGGCAACCGCCGAGTCCGGCGAACGAAGTCTCGAACGAGGTCACACCGGCCCTCAGCGCGGCGAAGATATTCGCCATGCCAAGTCCGTAGGTATTGTGGAAGTGGCAGGTGCACTCGATGTTGGAATCCAGCGCCAACACCGCGCCAAACAATCGCTCCACCTGCTCGGGATGGGCGTGTCCGGCGGTATCTGCCAGCGAGATATTGTATAGACCAGCCTCGGCGTAGGCGCGGGCCATCTCCAGCACGCGTTCCTCGGCAATCGGGCCTTCGAATCCACAGCCAAAGGCGGATTGCACCGAAACCTGCACCTTCTTACCCGCTTCGAGCGCCAGTTTTCCCGAGGCAGCGATACGCTGCGTGGCTTCCATGCTGGCCATGCCGGTGTTCTTCATGCTGTGGGTCTCTGACGCCGAGGCACCGAGACAGAACATCTCCACCCCGCACTCCATGCCGCGGTCCAGACCGCGTTCGTTCAACGCCAGGCCTGCGATGACAGTACCAGACGGCTTGTCATGCACCAGCCGCTTGATCAGCTCATCGGTGTCCGCCATCTGCGGCACCTTGACCGGGTGTACGAATGAACCAACCTGGACGATATCAACGCCGGAATCCATCACGCGGCGGACCCAGTCTTCCCTGGTATCGATGGGCACCACCTGCCGCTCCATCTGCAAGCCGTCACGCGGGCCGACTTCGTGGACGACGATGTGTTTCATGGGAGCGTCTCCCTAAAGTTTACCGGCGATGGCTTCGGCCATCTCCAGCGTGGTGGCTGAACCACCCATGTCGTAGGTTTGCACCATGCCTTCGGCGATAACCGCCGCCACGGCGTCCTCGATCCTTTGTGCCGCTTCCGCTTCACCCAGCCAGTCGAGCATCATCTTGGCGGTCAGGATGGTGGCGATCGGGTTGACCTTGTACATGCCGGAATACTTCGGCGCCGAACCGTGGGTCGGCTCGAACACGGCCAGTTTTTCACCGATATTGCCGGAGCAGCCAAAACCCAGGCCGCCGACCATCTGCGCACAGAGGTCGGATACGACATCTCCGTACAGGTTGGGCGCGACCAGCACATCGTAGTTGAACGGGTTTTTAAGCAGCCACATGGTGATGGCGTCGATATTGGCGTCGTCCATGTAGATTTCGGGGTAGTCCTTCGCCACCTCGCGCGCCGTTTCCAGGAACAGGCCGTCGGTGGCGCGTACCACGTTGGCCTTGTGTACGACGGTGACTTTCTTGCGATCGAACTTCCTTGCAAACTCGAACGCCTCGCGGATGATCCGCTCGGAGCCTTTTTTGGTATTGATCTTGCAGGACACGGCGTATTCGTCACCTTGCAGGTGCTCGAAGGCCTTGAATGCGGGCGCCAATTCAACCAGCGTTTCGTGCATTTTTTGCGGAACCGGGTTGAATTCGACACCGGCGTACAGATCCTCGGTATTCTCACGGAAGATGACGAGATCGAGTCCTTCCTTGTGGTTCAACGGATTATTGGGATACGCCTTGCAGGGCCGCAGGCAGGTGTAGAGGTCGAACAGTTGCCGCATACGCACGATGGGCGAGCGGTAGACCATTCCCTTGCCCTGCAATTCAGGCACCAGTTCTTTTTCGGCTTCCTTGACCGGTTTGGACGTGATCGCGCCGAACATGGCGGCGTCCACGTTATTCAGCAAGTCAATGGTGCGCTGTGGGAAAGCATCACCCTCGCTACACCAGAATTCCCAACCGATGTCACCATGCACGTATTCCGCATCGAGACCCACGCGGTCGAGCACGATGCGTGCCGCCTCCATGACCTCAACGCCAACACCATCACCGGGTAACCATGCGATCTTGTACTTGCTGCCCATTTGGCAAATCTCCTTCGTGTGCCGTACCCGTTGACGCCAACAAGAACGGCGGGGTGGTGCCACCTGAGCCCGGAATCGGGGGCAAATGGCAGAGGAAGAAAAAGGCCCATTCCCAAAAAGTGAGCCCTCGAAGGAGAATTTACGCCCCTCACGGGAATACGTAATTGACTATGATCAAGTACCTTGCACTTAATGCAGTGTCAGTAACTGGGGTAGCGGAACCTAAACCGGGTTCCGTGCTTTTTCGTCACCCGGCAAGATACTGAACGACAGGTGATATATGCCTGATTCCAATGTGCTTTCAATCGGATTCGGGGCGCACTTGTGGAAGATATGCATCATCCTCGCGTTATCCTGCAAAACGTCGGCGGTAAACTTCGCGATACCGCGCTTGCGCGCCGCTTTCAGGAGTTGATTGAACATGGCGATGCCGAGGCCCTGTTCCTGCCAGTCATCACGCACGATAAATGCCACTTCAGCGGCGTTGGTCGACTTGTTGATTGAATATCGGCCGACCGCGACGATCATCTCGCGTTCGTCCTCTTTCACGACACTGACCAGGGCCATGGAGTTGACGTAGTCGAGATTGACGAACTTGGTCAGCTTACGGTGTGGCATGGACTTCATCTTGGTGAAGAAGCGGTGGTACAGGGTCGATTCGGAACATTGGTAGAAGAGGTCCCGGACCATGTCCTCGTCGGTCGGTCTGATCGGTCGCATATGTACTCTGGCGCCGGTGTCACTGGTGAACCTCCGCTCGTAAACCTTCCGGTCGAGGTCGCTAAGCCCGAACACTGCAACCTGGTCGCTGTAGACCAGTTTTCGCTCACGTGCTTCTTCCATCAGCTTGTCACGGTGATCCGGGTGTGCGATGTGGATCAGTGCCAGGGCGCGTTCGCGCATGGTTTTGCCGTGCAGGTCGGCAACACCAAATTCCGTGACCACGTAGTGCACATCCCCCCGGCTGGTGACCACGCCGGCGCCGGGTGACATGGTCGCCGAGATCCGTGAAACCGCGCCATCCTTGGCGGTGGCCGGCAACGCGATGATCGGCCTGCCCTCGTGTGAACGGGAAGCGCCACGGATGAAATCGACCTGGCCGCCGATACCGCTGTAGAAGTAGGTGCCGAGTGAATCCGCGCACACCTGGCCGGTCAGGTCCACCTGCAGGGCCGAGTTGATAGCCACAACCCGGTCGTTCTGTGCGATACGGAACGGGTCGTTGGTAAATTCGGTCGGGTGGAATTCGCACATGGGGTTGTTGTCGATGAAATCGTAAAGGCGGCGTGAACCCATGACAAAACTGGCCACGATCTTGCCGGGATGGATATTCTTTCTCACCCCGTTTATTACGCCCTTCTCGACCAGTTCGATGACTCCGTCGGAGAACATCTCGGTGTGGATGCCGAGGTCCTTCTTGTCGCCGAGACAGGACAGCACGGCGTCCGGGATCGTACCGATACCCAGTTGCAGGGTGGAACCATCCTGGATCATGTCAGCGATGTGCTGGCCGATACGTTGAGCAACATCGTCCACCTCGCCCGCCGGAATTTCGAGGATGGGTTCGTCACTGGCGACCAGCGCGTCGATCTGGTTGACGTGGATGAAACAGTCTCCCAGCGTGCGTGGCATGTTCGGGTTGACCTCGGCCACCAGGTAGCGGGCGCTTTCCGCACCCGCCTTGGTCACATCCACGCTGACCCCGTAACTGCAATAGCCATGCTTGTCGGGTGGAGATACCTGGATCAGTCCCACGTCGATGGGCAACTTGCCCCGGCGAAACAGGGCCGGGACCTCGGACAGGAATACCGGTGTGAAATCGGCGCGTCCCTCGGCCACGGCGTCCCTGACATTGGGGCCGATAAACAGCGCGTTGTGCCGGAAGCCATCTTTCAACCTGGGATCGGCGTACGGTGCGATTCCGAGTGTCAGGATATGGGTAATCTGGGTATCGGCCAGCTCGGCGCCACGCTCGGCAAGGGCCTTGACCAGCACCTGTGGTTCAGCCGCACCGGATCCGATAAAAACCCGCCGGCCACTCTTGACCCTTGAGACCGCCTTTCGGGCCGATATCAACTTGTTTTTATAAATATTTTCCCAATCACTCATCACTGTTTTCCATGCTTATGACAATCACCGTTTACACGCTCTGCAAGCGGCAAAAATTGCAAGAAAGGAAGCTTACGCCGTTTGCCCAGGCGCTGAATTGACGTCAATCAATCGGCGTGCATATACTGCCGTTTAAAACCGCCAGGCAACCGGAAAACCAACGTGAAAACACTGTATATAGCCAACAAGAATTACTCGTCGTGGTCGCTGCGTCCCTGGCTGCTGATGCAGGTGCTGGAGATCCCGTTTACGGAGCAAATCAGGCCCCTGATCGAGGGTGGTTGCTGGGATGAATACCGTGAATTCAGTCCCAACGGCCGGGTACCCTGCCTGCACGATGACGGACGTGTAATCTGGGAGTCATTGGCGATCACCGAGTACCTGGCGGAAGACTATCCCGCTGTCTGGCCACAAGATGCCGATGCACGCGCCTGGGCTCGTTGTGCCGCTGCGGAAATGCACGCGGGCTTTTCAGCACTGCGGAACGAGTGCCCGCTTTGTTGTGCCATACGGGTGCAAAAACACGCCATATCCCCTGCATTGCAACATGACCTGGACAGGATGGATGAGCTTTGGAACGAAGGTCTGGACCGGTTTGGCGGACCATTCGTGGCAGGACAGGCCTTCAGTGCGGCCGATGCTTTTTTTGCCCCGGTGGCCTTTCGTGTCCAAACCTACCAGCTACCGATGAGTCCGTCCGCCATGGCCTACGTGCAACGCCTGTTTGAACTCAAGCCAATGCAAGGCTGGTACGCAGCGGCACTCGAAGAGCCGTGGCGTGAGTTGTCCCACGATCGGGAAATCGAAGACTCCGGGGTAATCATCGAAGACCTGCGTGCACCCGCCGGGACCGGGGATTAGCTGCAACCTGATGCAATCAATCACGAAAACCGGATTAGGGCTTCAATCGAGTGAATCTTCAGCTTGCTGAAAGGTGAAATCGTTAAACTACAGGTTATCAACTGAAGAATTGAATTTTGTGTGCCAGGACAACCTGTCTGATATACCGTCAATATGAAGGAATCACAATGCAACCACGTATAATCCGGCAAATAGCATCCACACTGACCCTGGCCGTCTGGGTGGCAGGCGGTCTTATCACAACGGCGCACGCAGATGAACTGTCCCGGGGCGAGGAAATCTTCCAGGCCAACTGCGCCGTCTGCCACGGCCCGAACGGCAGCCCTGACCCCGATTCCCCGCTGGTCCAGGG